>JBBSYD010000001.1:0-22240 GCA_038045425.1 Nanobdellota archaeon
ATATTGGAAAAGTTAGATATCCTAATGCCTAAGAAGCTGGGAATTTAGGAATTTAGAAAGATTTAAAGAATTGAAGTTATTTTATTTTATATGGGAGGAAATAGTTATTCTTTGGATTGTGCAAGATGTGGTGGGAAGGGTACTCTTTATTGCTCTACTGAAACTAAACCTTTTGAATATAATTCTACTGATTGTTTGAATTGTGGATTTAGTTCTTATACAAAAGTATTAGTTCTTAAAAAAGGCGAACTTAAACAATTAAGAAAAAATATGAATTTCAAATCAAAGTCATTGACTAGTCAAGAGAAAGATAGTTGCAAGGAATTTGATAAGATTTATTTAGTTACGGAATAAGTCGATTTTCTTTCCGACGGGGAAACTAAAGCTTTATAAAGGGTTTTTGTTTATAAAGGATAGAATGGCTGTTAAATCTGATCTAAAGGTACAAAATATTGTCGCTACTGCTTCTCTTGGAAAGGAAGTCTCATTGACTAAACTCGCAAGAAGTCAGAGTAATACTGAATATAATCCTGAGCAATTTCCTGGACTTGTTTTAAGAATTGAAAAGCCTAAATCTGCAGTTCTAGTGTTTTCATCTGGTAATCTTGTATGTACTGGAACTAAAAGTGTTGCTCAAGTGAAAGAGGTTATTCAAGCAGTTATTAAACAAATTGCTAAAATTGGAGTTAAGGTAACTCAATTTCCTAAAATTACTGTTCAGAATATAGTTGCATCTGGAAGCATAGACTTGAATTTGAATTTGAATACTTTAGCATTACAGTTGGAAAATACTGAATATGAACCTGAACAATTTCCAGGACTTGTTTACAAATTGAATGAACCTACTGCTACTTTCTTATTGTTTAGTAATGGAAAGTTAGTATGTACTGGAACAAAGAATAAGGAACAATTGGAAGAGAGTATGGTTCAATTGAATAAGAATATTAAGATTGCGATTAAGAAAGAAGTTTAAAAATATTTTTAGTAATTATTAGGATATAAATTATGGATTTTTTAAATTTAACAGATGAGTTATTATCTTGTGTCTGATTTTGAGGGTATTTTTTTGTTGATGAGAATTAATTAATTGTTTTAACAATAATTTTATTTTTTATTGAGATTTTAATTGGAAGGAATAACGATAATATTTATAAATAAGTAATTTCTTTAGAAATTATGGGTTTTAATAAAGGGTTGATTTTTGTGGGTGTTGTAGTTATGATTGTTCTTGTTGCAGTTTTCTTGGTTGTTCCTCCAAAGTTTTCTCCTGCTAGTGGAAGTGGACAAATTCCTTGTGGGAATAGTGGACTGATGTATGATCCTGGAAAGGAGAAATGTTGTCTTGATACTCAGGGTGTCGGGGCTACTCAGACTCCTCGTACTTCAGAATGTTGTGGTAACAATCCTATTAAATTTTATGATCCTGGAAAAGAAAAATGTTGTGTTGATTTGTATGGTAATGGGACTATTCAGGCTCCTAATACTTTAGCATGTTGTGGAAACATTCAACCTCAAGCTTATGATCCTGAGTCTCAGACATGTTGTGAGGTTAGAGATAATGGGAATAGTTATATTAATGAGGTTTGGAATGGCTCAGGGCTATCTTGTTGTGGTACTGTAGGGTACGATTCTACTGAAGAGTCGTGTTGTATGACTAACACTGGAGGATTTACTCAAGCTCCGGCAGGATTATCTTGTTGTGGTAATTATAGTGCTTTAAGTTTAAATGACATTTTTTATGATCCTTTGGTAAGAACTTGTTGTACTGATAACAAGGGAATAGGATATACTAAATATCCAACAGGATTATCTTGTTGTGGTGATATTTACCCCGTTCAGTTTTATGATTTATCAGAGTATAATTGTCGTAAAGATTCTACTGGAAATGGTACTCTTATTCCCATTGAAAACTAAATTTAAATTAATGAGTTTAAATTAAAAATGAAGAAATTGATTTCTGAGTAGGTTGATTGAGAATTATTGATTTTGAAGTGTAATTTGATATTGGTTGTTTGAGACGAGATTGAATCTTGTTAAGGGCATCTTTAAGGGTGGATGATTTTTCTGGAATTGACTGAAATGCTTCTCTACTTATTTGTCTAAGAATTCCTACACCTAACGGAGAAGAATATTCTGGACGAATTTCTCTTATTACTAGACAGGAGGCTTGGCGTTTTATTTTTTGAAGATATTCTGAAAGGGCTAAACGATTTGCATAGTATGCCCCTGTGACTGAATCGGCGTAGGATTTTCTGGGAGTAAGAGACTCATAATCTTTCCAAACTCCTGCATTTGAAAGGGAGATTTCTATAACTTCAAATTGATAGTTATTTGGTAGGAGAAGAAATTCGTAGTGATTGCCTAGATATTCTGAACTGAATGTGAGAATTTCTTTTATTTCTGGATAGAATCTTACTTTTTCTAAATTTGCTTTTGAAATGGTGTCATCTACTGCAGTTATGCTCCATCTGGTTGGAACGAGTTTTCTATTATTTTTTAATCCTAAAAGTCCTGCTGAAAGAATTTTACTAATTGTGGAAGTTTCAATTGGAGATTTTGATAGTTCTATAATTGAGTCTTTTGATTTGGAGTGAATGTCTGAAACTAGGTAATCTACTTTTGGTTTTATCTTGGTGTTTTCTTGTAGACGAGCATGAATTATTTCTGCTGCTCGGGAGATAAGAGGATTATTAGGTGCTTGTTCCTTTTGGGTTTCTATGGGTTTTTTTAGAGTTAATTCTGTGGAAATAGAAGATTCAGTCATTGCTACTTCTTTCATTACAGATATGAAATTGCATTGAAGATTTTTTATGTTATTTTGAGTTCTACCATAAATTAATTTATTTCTGTTTGCTAATATTTCAGCGATTGAGAGTTTTTTGGAGTGCCAGATTTCAGGAGAGGAAAGGATTTTTGTATTTCCATATTCTTCAGGACTTAGAATTCCTGTGTAGACATTTGGATAGTTCCAGCGTCCAACGAAGATTTCAGGAGGAGATGAACCAGAGATTTCTTTTTTATTTGTTACTTTTCCTATTGTGAACTGGTGTTCTTCTATTTCACAATCATCTGAATCACATATTTTACAATAAACCATAAATTTTTCCTAAACAGAATATCTAATCCTTCAAATCAGATATTCCGAGAAGGACTAATAATAATCCTATACCTACAATTCCCCAGAAGAGTCCGCCCTTCAAGAATTCTATTGATGCAGAACCCCAGGAAGGCCAGATTGTGAATGCTAATAAGATTGGAACTATCAGAAGAATTAAACCAAGTAAGATTTCAAGCCATTTATTCATTCTATTTCTTAAAGGTTTTTGTATTTAAACATTTCTTTAGCGGAATATAACCTTTGGGATGTGTTAGGTTCTAATGTATAGTCGAAGATTGAAAGTTTAATTATTAGTAAAAAAGTATGAAAAGTTAAATCTACTTTTAAAATTATTATCTAATGTTCGATTTAAATTATTTTAATATACGGATAATATTTTATTGGATTAGTAAGAAGTATTATTGAACTGGATATTTGTATTAGATTGTTTTGCAGGGTATTAATTTGTATTTGTTCTGTCTTTTGCTAATTTTTGAAGGCAAATCTTTTTAGGCTTGATACCTTCAAATGTAATTGAACTCTTCGAGGGGTTTAAATATAATATTTATCTGTATAAATCATGACTGAACATTATGTTTCCATTGATTTGGATGATGCACGAGCTGGAAAAATTGCAGAGGTATTGGGAAATAAAACTTGTAAAAAGATTTTGGGATTGATTTCTGAAAAAGAAATGAGCCAAAGCGAATTAAGTGAAAGTTTGAAAATGCCTTTGAATACTTTAGATTATAATATTAAAAAGTTGGTTGAAGCAGGATTTATCGAACCGAATAAAGGATTTTTATGGAGCATTAAGGGGAAAAGAATTTTGAAATATAGGGCAGTAAATAGAAAAATAATTATTACTCCTAGATTTGGATTGAAAGGAATTATTCCAATGGTGGTTATTTCTGGACTTGCTGCTCTTGGATTGAATAGCTGGATTAATGGACAGAAATTTGTTTCAATTCAAGCACCAGATTTATTGGAAAAATCAAGGGGTGCTGGAAATGAGCTGGTTCAGACTGTGGCTAGTTCTGCAGATGCAGGAAGTGTTGTTAATGGAGTTGCAAGTGCTTCTGGAAGTTTAGGAAATTCTGGAGTAGATATTGTTGCAAATGTTTCGGGAAGCGTGGGAAATGCAGGATTGTGGTTTATGCTTGGAGCACTTTTTGTTTTACTTTTGATTGTTGTTTGGAATTGGAGGAAAATATGGTAATAGTTAAATTGAAAGGAGGTAGAATAGAATGAGAAAAGAAATTTATCTTGGACTTTTAGTTTTAGGTATCTTAATTATAGGATATTTTATAATTAATTCTGGACCAAGTGTTTCTGCTCAAGGAAGTTCTGTATTGAAAGTTAAACCTGATTTAGTTTCGGTTTATATTACTGTAGAGACTTCTAATACTACTGCGATTTTAGCTCAAGATGCTAATCAGGAGATAAGTGATAAATTACTTTATGAACTTGTTAGAATTGGGTTTGATAAGGATGAATTGGAGTTTGTTGGATATAATGTTTATCCTGAATATGATAGGTATGATTATACTAAGATTAAGGGATATCATGTATATCAACAGTTAGTTGTTAAGACTAATGAAACTTCAAAAGTTCCTGGAATTGTAGACTCTGCTATAAACTCTGGAGCTTTAGTTTCTTATATCAATTTTGAATTAAGCGAGAAAAAACAAAATGAGTATAAGATTCAAGCATTGGAGGAAGCAAGTAGAGATGCTAAATTGAAAGCGCAAGGTATTGCTGTTGGGCAAGGAAAGAAACTTGGAAAGTTGGTATCTCTTGGAAATCAAGATTATCAATACAGAGGACCTATTGCTATGTATTCTAAAGTAAGTGCTTCGGGAGCAGAAGATATGGCTGTTTCAAATGCACAAGCAAAAGAAGTTGCAATGGATTTGAATCCTCAAGATACAGAAGTTAGTGCAAATATAAATGCAGTTTACAGATTGAGATTGTTTTAATTGACAATTTGTTTTTTTATTTTTTTATTTTGATTTTAGTTTAGTGCCTGAAGAACAGGAACTACTTATGAATTTGTAGTTGCTCGTCGCTGTTGAAAAATCAGTAAATGATGATTATCGTCGCTGAACTTCAGAAATCTAAGTAGGTTTATTCCATTCAAAAATGCCGAAACATTTATATATATATTTTAAATCTTTTATGGGTTTTAATAAAGGGTTGATTTTTGTGGGCGTTGTAGTTATGGTTGTTCTCATCGCAGTTTTCTTGGTTGTTCCTCCAAAGTTTTCTCCTGCTAGTGGAAGCGGACAAATTCCTTGTGGAAATACTGGTTTGATGTATGATCCTGGAAATGAGAAATGTTGTGTTAATTATGAAGGAGCTGGAAAAACTCAAACTCCTAATACTTTAGCATGTTGCGGTGATTATCTTAATCCTTCATTTTATGATCCAGAATCTCAAACTTGTTGCGAAGTGAGTAAATCTTGGGGTGGATCTGTTACTGTATCTATGGGGGTTGTAGGGAATTCTGCAGGATTATCTTGCTGTAGACTTGCCCCTTATGACTCTAGTCAGTATAGTTGTTGTGGTGATAAGACATATGATTCTAGTAGCGAAAGTTGTTGTGTAGATAAGGATGGATTTCCAGGATTTACGCAATCTCCGGTAGGATTATCTTGTTGTGGTACTACTGGGACTATTTTGCTTTTTGATCCATTAAATAATAATTGCCAGAGAGATGCAAAAGGAATTGGTACGCTTATTCCTATAAATAGATAATTTTTAGTACATAATTATAAATATTTTGTAAACAATAATCTTATTATTATCTGATGCGTGGTTTGAAAATTATTTATTTGATTAGGTAATTTTAGTGATTGGTAATAAGAATTATTGAATTGAATATTTATGGTAAGTTAATTTTTAGGGGCATATATTTTTAAAAATATTTTTGATTAAGTTTAAATAATCTTATTCTCTTGTTTTGGTATGGTGAAAGCGAAGAGGGATTTTGGAGTTTTGAATATTGTAATTGTTGCTCTTGTATTTTTGGGATTGGGGATTATTGGAGGATTTTATTATTTTAGTGATGATGTTAAGTTGAGTGGCCCAGCAGATCCAAATTTATTTGGGCATAGTGCTGATGAGATATCTGGAGTTTGTAAGAGTGATGGAACTGGATGTCCTGAATTGGGAGATTCTTGCATTCTTAGTTATAATTATAATTGTTTTGAAAGTGAAAGAAAAATTTATTCAGGAACTCAATTTTCAAATAGAAATGTTTCTAATTTTTCATCCTATTGTGATAGTTATGTTGGGGTGGAGGGAGTAGTTAATTGTTTTTGTAAATATTCCGAACCTAGTTGTATGCCTGCTAATGTTTGTGGAAATGGTATTGTTGAGGGAAATGAACAGTGCGATGATGGAAATTCAAATAAGTTTGATGATTGTTCTAACTTATGTACTATCAATACTTTGTCTAGTTTTAATGTTATTGTGTTTATGCCCGGAGCTAAATTTTCAGATGGACATGTAATTTCTAGTTTGTCGCTAGGACTTTCAAGTTATGATGATTTTAGGGATGGTGCTAGTTCAGTTTGTACTTCTTTAGCAGGAGGATTTTTGGGCAGTACTGGCAAAGTTGGAGCAGGAGATGGGAGTTTGAGATGTGAAGCTAAACATAACGGGGCATGGCTTTCTGGTGTGGCTTGTACTTGGGAATGGATTGAGTGCATTAAGTGAGATTTAAATAGCATAGGTCGGGGTTTAGTGTATGAATAGTGAGAAGATTAAGAAGATAAAGGAACATCTTGAAAATGCTAGGAATCCTGTGTTTTATTATGATAATGATGCAGATGGACTTTGCAGTTTTATATTACTTAGAAAGTTTATTGATAGAGGAAAGGGAGTTGCCATAAGAAGTTATCCTGAAATAGATGAGAGATATGCTGGGCGGGCTGAAGAGTTTGGAAGTGATTATGTTTTTGTTCTTGATAAACCAGTTTTGTCTGTTAAATTTGTTGAAAAGATAAAAAGTTTGGGAATTCCTTTGGTTTGGATTGATCATCATCATGTTGATAATAGGGAGTATTCAGAGATGTATGAAAATTTTCATGCTTATTCTTTTGATGAACCTGTGACTAGTATTTGTTTTGAATTAAGTGGAAGAAAAGAAGATACCTGGTTGGCGGTTGCAGGATGTATTGCAGACCATTATTTACCTGAGTTTGCTAAAGAATTTGGGAAAGAAAATCCCGAATTATGGAAATCTGGAATTAAAGAACCATTTGATGCCTTGTATGGAACTGAAATTGGAAGAGTTGCAAGAGCGATTAATTTTGGTTTGAAAGATTCTATTACTAATGTTGTAGCTTTGCAGAATTATTTAATTAAATGTAAAAATGCAAATGCTGTTTTGGAGGAAAATAAAAATAATGAATTTCTTAGAAAGAAAGTAGAAGATTTGGAAAAGATAAAGAATAGAGTTGTTGGTGAGGCGGAGGAAACAAAGGAAGGAAATTTAATATTTTATTCTTATGGTGGAGAGTTTAGTATAAGTTCGGATATTGCTAATGAATTGGCTCATAGAAATAAGGGATGTTATGTTTGTGTGGCTTTTGTTAAAGGAGGAGTTGGGAATATTTCTATTAGAGGAAAGGGAGTTAGTAAAATATTGAAGAAATTGTTGAAAGAGTTTGAGCATGCTACTGGTGGAGGGCATGAAGATGCAGTTGGAGCAAGAGTTGCGAGTAAGGATTTGGATAAGTTTAAGGAAAGATTTAGGGAAGAAATGAAAAGTGATTAGGTTCTAGGGTAATTGAAGTTATAAGAACATTTATAATCTTTTCAAATTAGGGTTTTTTATGAAAATTGGTTATTTATTTGTTTTTGGAATTTTAACAATATTATTTCTTAATTTTGTTGTTGCTTCAAATGAGATAACTAATGTAGTTGTAAGTAATTCTGCGGAGGATAGAGTTGGAGCATGGGGAATGTTTAGTGCTGGAAAAGGAAATCCTGTCTCGAGTAATTGGAGTAATGATTGGCGTTGGGATGTTAATGTTCGTTTTGATGGGGAAAAGACAATAAAGTCAATTTCTATTTCAAATAATCGCCCAGTTTATCAGAGAGTTGATGGAGAAGCTTGGACTACTTCCTCTAAAATTTTGGGTTTTGGAAAAACTCTTTATCCTTTAGTTGTTGATTACAATGGAAATCAGTTAAATAATGCTTATGATAGTTCTTTGGGAACTTATTCTGCTGGAGAACATTCGTTTGTTCTTTATGGGCAAAAAGAATCTTCTCAATTTTATGGAGGCGTTTTGCTTGTTAAATTTAGTGATGGTTCAAGTATGCAAGCTAATGTTTATTCTAATTTAAGTGATATGTCTAGTTCATATGAAAATCCTTTTGAAGAATTGGGTGTTTTCAATTCTTCTGTTTCTGCAGAGTTATCTGCTCAATATCTTGGAATTGAAGGAGATTATGCTGGAGGATTTGGAGGATTTGGTACTGGTGGAACTTATTCTGGAAATTCAGATTTTCATTTTAGGGCTATACTTAATTTAGATGAGAGTAAAAGTATTGCAGGAGTGAATTTATTTCATGAGGTTCCTGGACAGATATGGTCTTCTTTAGAAGGAAATCTTTATCCCGTTGTTGTATTTTATAATGGAACTCAGTTAAATGAAAGATATGCTCAGAGTTTAGGAAATTATCCTTCTGGAAGTTATACTTTTGATTTATATGTTCAGAAAGAAAGTGATTCTTTCCAAGGAGGAGAACTTAATTTTATATTCGATGATGGAACTAAAGTTTCTTATTTAATTGGGGCAGATGTTAATAATATTTCTACTAGAAGGACTTTGGTTAATCATTCTGTTCAGAATGTTTCTTCGGATAGAGAGAATGTTTCTACAACTCCGGGGAATATTACTTCTGTAAATAATGTTACCTTGAATAATGGCTCAGCGATACTAGGTATTACTCCTACTATTTGTTCTGGATGTATTTTTGATGAAAATTGTTATCCTTTTGGGTATAGAAAGAATATGAGTTATTGTTCTGATAATAATTTATCATTTGTTTCTCAAAAGAATTCGGATGATTTATGCGATAATAGTTTTGAGTGTGGAAGTAATGTTTGCGTTTCTGGAAAATGTATAAGCTCAAGTTTAATGGATAGAATTATTAGTTGGTTTTCTGGTTTGTTTGGTTAGTTGTTAAATGATAATTAGAAGTTGTTATTTTTAAAGTATTTCCCTATTGAATATTTAGTAGGATAGAAGTATCAGAATTCTCTTTAATCTATTATATTGAGTAACAATCTTTAAAAAGATGATGGGCATTAGGTTCTAATGAAAGAGAAAGGGGAGAGAGTTAGTTCAAGCAATATTATTATTGTTTTTGTGTTTCTTACATTATTGGCAGTTTTTATAATAGGCTTGTTTTTTGGAATTCCAGAGAATATTAGATTTTCTGCAGGTTCAGGTGATGATTGTGATGATTGTGATGACGATACTCATTTTAAAATTGAAGCGGATGGAGATGATTGTAATGATAGTAATGCTAATATTAATCCGTCTAAAACTGAGTTATTATGTAATGAAGTGGATGAAAATTGTGATGGCAGATGGGATATAGGAACTGATTCAGATGGAGATGAATTTTATATTAATGGAATTACAACTGGAGGAGATTGTGGACCGATCGATTGTAATGACTCAAATTCTGCAGTACATCCAGGAGCTATTGAATATGTTTGTAATGATGTAGATGAAGATTGTAATGGCGAGGCTGCACAAGGTACTGATTCAGATGGAGATGGATATAAAACAGAGGGATGGGCATGTGGGCCTACTGATTGTAATGATAATGATAATCAAGTAAATCCGGGAGCTGTTGAAGATACTTCTGGACTTTGTAGTGATGGCGTAGATAATGATTGTAATGGAGATACTGATTGTTCTGATGATGCTTGTAAATCAATTGATGGAGATAATGATGGTTCTCTTCTTTGTGACGGTGATTGTAATGATAATGATGTAGATATCTTGAAATCATTCGGACTTGAAGTTACTCGTAGGACTTGCACTGATGGAAAAGATAATGATTGTAATAATAAAACTGATTGTCAAGAGAGAACTTGTTGTATGAATGGAATTTGTCAAGGTGCAGACATGGGCAGTACTATAACTCCTATTGCTATAGGCGGAAGAATGATTACATTGAATTCTCCTCAGGTATGTTGTGGAGGAAGAGCTGTTGAGACATTTATAGATTCTAGTAATTGTGGTTCGTGCGGAAATTCTTGTGGGACTATGTCCTGCGTATATGGAGTTTGTGATAGTGGGACAAATCCAATTTGTACTACTGTTCCAACAAATCCTCCTCAACCTGGTTTTGATGAAAAGAAATCTTGTGATACTGCTAAGGGGGGAGTTAAACCTGGATTTGCAATTGGAGGAGGATGTTACATACAGATAGGTTCAGTGCCTATTTCTCCTTACGATCCTAATGGGGGAACAATTATTTGTATAACTACAAATCCTCTTGGAAATCAATTGCCACCATTTAAATAAAAATGAAAAGAAATAAAAAACAAACAAGTTTGAAAGAGAATAGAGGAATTAATTTGAAGAGTAGTAAAAATATAATTGTTGTTGGAATAGGTTTTGTAGTTATTGCAGTATTTCTTTATTTTTTATTTTTTAATAATTCTATAAAGTTTTCTCCTAATTGTTCTACAATAGAATTTTGTGGAGATGGGAAAGATAATAATTGTAATGGTTTGATAGATTGTGCTGATTCTAGTTGTAATTCTAAAATGGGGGGGTATATTTTAAATGTAATTGGTGGGAAGACTATGAGAGTTCCTTTAGTTTGTTGTAATGGGAATAAAACTGATATGTTGTTTGATTCTAATAATTGTGGTACATGTGGAAATTCTTGTGATTTTATGTCTTGTAGGATGGGGAAATGTAGTGGAATGCTTATTCTTCCTCCAAAGGGAGAGTTAAGTTTAGTTGATGGATTAAATGTGCCCATTGATAGTCAGTATGATTTAATGTTCAAGTATTATGTTAATAAAACTGGTAATTCTAGTATTTCTTTCGAATCTAGAGATTTAGATGAACATAATCAATCTCAAGGAATATTTAAGGGAGCAGGGTATTTGGAATTGAATAATCCTTTGAATTTAGGAGTTAATCATACTTTTGTATTTTATAGAAAATCAGATATAGCTTCAAGATTTGGACAGGGATTCTTTGGAGGAGAGAAAGGAAAGTTTGAGGGGATAGGGCAAGTTTATATTGAGGATTATGCTTTGGGAATTGGAGTTTATGCTTATAATTTTTCAAAGATTTCATCATTTACTCCCTTGTATTCTTTGTGGTTAAATGATGGCGTTTGGCATGAGTATGTTATTACTAATTTAAATGGGAGAGTTACTGCGTGGGTAGATGGTAATAAGAGATGGATTGGGACTTTGTCTTTAGCTAGTAATGTTGTATTTCCTCTCAGATATGTTGGAAAGTCTTATTGTTCTGGATGTTCGGCTTTTGATTATTCTTTAGGAACTGAATTGTATTCGTTTTCTGATTTAAGGGACGTTAGAGTTTATAATAGAACTTTGAATGATAGTATAATTAAAACTAATTTATCTGAAGTGGCAGGAAGTGCAGATTTGAGATATTTGTTCGATTCTGAAGATAGTCAAAGTTTGGTTAAGAACAATGGAGTATTAGGTTCGGCATATGATGCGGTTCCTAGGGTTAATGAAAGTTTAGCTTCTTCTGTAAGTGGTGCGTGGGTTTGGTCGTTTAATATGAATTAGTTTTTAGGTTTATATAAAAATATTTAATAAGGGTATTGATAGCCTTTTAAATTGGTTTGCAGGACTTTTTGGAGGAGTAGATTATATTAATCTTTTTCCGTTTCTTAAAATACCGGGAATTCTGTTAGTTGTGTATCATGTTAGGTACAGAGTTCCCTGTCCAGAGAATTCTGCGAAAGGATGACACGATTATCAGAATTCTCTGTATCTTTAACAAGGGGATTTGATTTGTTTTTATAAAAATCTTAGTAGATGTTTAATAAACTTTTACCATTTTTTATTATTTCTTTAATCAAAGTGTCATTTTCTTTTAAATCTTTTTTTGAGAAAAAGTGAGTTTCAATTATCTTTTTACTTTCTTTTTCTATTTTTTTAATCTTTTTCTCTATCCTTTCTTTTAATTTGTCTAATTCTAAGGTATTGTCTTTAAAAATTATCGCAATATCTATATCTGATTCGATATTGTAGATTAATTTAGAATAACTTCCAAATAATTTTACTGAGTCTATTTGCCGATATTTTAATAATTCTGACGATATTTTAAATACGATGTTAAATATTTTATATGGAAGGTTGAAATAGTCGTATTCTGACTTTATAAGATTTAATACTTCTTTTGATTTTTCATTTTCAAAATTTAAATAATATCCTGATTTTTCAATATTTAATAATCTCATAGATTTTAGTAAATTTAATGTTTCATCAAGGGGAACATTATTCATTTTTATCTTTTCTTTTATCTCTTTTCGGGTATGTCTTGATCCTGGACTGATTAAGAAATAAACTAATACTTTAAGCATATTTTTATTAAATAAATTGGCTATCATTTTAATAAGGAGTTTATTTTATTTAAATAAGGAATAACTATTTTCTCAAGAAACTGAGGGGATTTTTCTTTATACTTATTTCTCATAAAATCTGAGCCAGTATAATATTGCATTTTGGTTCTTTCTTTTTTTGCTTTTGTTAAATCATTAAGTAATAATATAAATTCTGAATATCCCGTTTTTAATAATTTAAGAAGTTCTTTATCAGTCTTTATTTCTTTTAATATCTCGATGGTAGTTTTATGAACATTGAAATCGATTTTTATATTTAATTTCTTTACTAAAAATAGTTTAGTTATATCATGCATTGCATAATAGCCCGAGATTATACTCCATCTTGGAAAATTTGAAATATTTGCTTTGGAATGTGCGAGATTTTCTTTGAAGCTATTTGAAAAAAAAGAGGAATATCTATTAATTTCTTCTTCATTTATATGGCTTATTAATTTTCTTTTTATGTATTTATTTAAATTCATATTAATACCATTATTTTGGTACTTTTATACTTTTCTATGTGGAGAATACCATTATTTTGGTATTTTATGGGCAATATATCATAAAACTGATTTGATAGATATATTGTTGAAGGAGATATAGAAAATTGAATGTTAAATAATTGATAGATATGGGCTTTTAGTAGTTTAGAATTTTGTGTGTCTACACAAGAAGATTTAAAAATAGTGTGGACGTACACTTTTTATGAGTTATACTGAAATTAAGGAAAGGAATGGGAAGAAATATTATTACAGAGTTGTTTCTGTTAGGTATGGGGAGAATGTGCAGAAGAAGAGAGAATATCTAGGAGTTGATTTGAATAAAGAAGAGTTGGAGTTGAAGGAGAGAGAAGCGGATGAGAAGTTAAATAATTCTGATAAGAAAAATGAGAAGACAGCTAGAAAGAATTTGTTAAGAAAGAATGAGGAGAAATTCAAGGGTAAAGTGATTAGAGGATATGATTTTAATGAGGGAGTTAATTATGAAAATATTATTAAAGGATATGGGCAGACCGGGTATCAGGCAAGTCATTTTGCTAAGGCAATTGGAATTATTAACGAGATGATTGATGAGAAGGCGTTTATATTTTTAGGATATACTTCGAATATGGTTTCGTCTGGACTTAGAGAGGTTTTTAGATATCTTGTGGAACATAGGAAGGTAAATGTGATTGTAACAACTGCTGGAGGAATTGAAGAGGATTTTATTAAATGTCTTGGAGACTTTTATTCTGGAGATTTTAAAGGAGTCGGGAGAGATTTAAGGGAGAAGGGAATTAATAGGATTGGAAATATATATGCTCCTAATGATAGATATGTGGAATTTGAGAAGTGGGTTCAACCGGTTTTGGAGGAAGTTTATAATGAACAGAAGAAAACTGGAAAAATTATTACTCCTTCTGAATTGATTTGGAAGATGGGGGAAAGAATTAATGATAAGAGAAGTATTTATTATTGGGCATGGAAAAACAAGATTCCTATTTATTGTCCTGCAATAACCGATGGTGCTTTGGGAGATAATGTTTATTTTTCTTATTTTAAACATCCTGATGTCAAGGAACCAGCAAGTTCCTTGAGCACTCTGAGAACAGAATCTCATTATTCTCAGAGTTTTAAGATTGATATTGTTAGAGATGTTGTTGAATTTAATAATTTGACAATTGGATTGAAGAAGTCAGGGATTTTGATTTTAGGGAGTGGAATTGTAAAACATTCTATACTAAATGCAAATATGCTTAGGAATGGGGCAGATTATTCTGTTTATATTAATAATTCTCAGGAATTTGATGGCTCGGATGCGGGAGCGATGCCTGATGAAGCAGTTAGTTGGGGAAAGTTGAAGGCAGAGGGAAAAAGTGTGAAGGTTTTTGGAGATGCTACTATTTTGTTTCCTTTGATGGTTGGAGAGAGTTTTGCGAAGAAATAGGTTTAATTAGAAATTTTTATTTTTTAAAAAGTTAATTAACTCAGCTGTGCTATATATTTGTATTTCAGGGATTTTTGAAAAATCTTTATCATTTGTCCATATGGGAATATTTAGTTCTAATGCTAATGCCAGAAATGGAATATCTTTTTTGTCTTTTATTAATGCTTCTGCTTTTTTCTCAAATATAATCGATGGTTCTTTAAATTCTATTATCTCTTTTAAGTTTTCAAGGGTTTCTTGAAATGTTTTTTCATCAATTAGAGATTTTTGACAAATGAGATTTGAGTATTTTTTTAATTCTTGAATTGCTTGTCTGGGAGAATAAAGAATTAGAAGGTTATTTTTTAATATGTTTAATGTTGGTGAATTTGATTTAAATAGAGAAAATATAATATTTGTATCAATTACAAATTTCATTCATTTTCCTCTTTAATTTTAGACTGAGAAAATGTTCTTTGCGCAATCTCTAAGGCTTTATTCCTTTGATAGCAAAGACATTTTCGAGGTGCTCAAGAACTCAAGACCTGCTTTGGGTTTTATCTCTGAGTTCTTGACACATTGAGTCTTTAAGTTGTTTTCCTAATTCCAGGCATTCTTTGTCTGATAATTTGCTATTTTTGAAATCTTTTTCTAGCTTGTTTAGAATTTGAAGTTGTTTTATTCTTCTTTGAAATGCTTCTCTAGCTATTGCTGACCAATTAAGCCATTCAAATTTTTCCATTTGAATTTTTATTTCTTCTGGAATTGAGAGAGTTATTGTTGCCATTTTATATTACTTATTTACACATAATATACGTATATAAATGTTTTGGTGAATATTGCTCGGGAAATAATTTAAATAGTCTAAAGGGTTCTAGTTTAAATGGTGAAAGCAAAGAGGGATTTTGGAGTTTTGAATATAATTATTGTTGCTCTTGTGTTTTTGGGATTGGGAATAATTGGAGGAGTTTATTATTTTAGTGATGATGTTAAGTTGAGCGGAGAAGTTAAGATGAGTCCTTTGACTCCGAGCGAATTTGGACATAATACTGATGAGATTGAGGGATTGAGGGAGTATGTTAGCGGAATTGTTGATGCTGCAATTGGCGACCCTGATGAAGATCCATGTTTAAATCCAACACAAATTTATACTTCAGTAGATCTTACTAATGTTACTTTTAATGTTGCATATAAACCTGCCCCTCATGGAGCAACACTTCCTACTTCTTGTTTTCAAAGTGAAGGATGTAATATAATTCAAAATATTTATGGTAGTAAGGGACATAATAAGACAAGAGTTTATAGATTTAAAGAAGTTGAAGAGACTGGAGCATGGTCTAGTTCTTATGTTCCTAAGGGAGGATATATTAATGGGGATGCGACTAATACTAATATAGTTCCTTCTTACTCTGAAGGAAAAATTGCAATAAAAGATGATAATGCTTATCCTGAGATGGATTACAAGATCATAGCCATATTTGATAATTCTGGTTCGTATGGGCAAGTGGTTTATATTTGTTAATACTTGATTAGGTTTGGTTTAATGAAAAAAGTGTTAATTTTTCTCGAAGGGGAATGTTTATATAAATCTCTGAAATAAATAGGGAATGAGGAAAAGAGAGATTAATTTTTTTGTAGTTATTGTTGCTTTTATTTTAGTTATATCTTTAGGTTATGCATTTAATGAGCTGTTTAATGGTAATTTACAGAGGGCTAAAGAATTTGGACACGTTCAAAATGAAGTTTATTTTAATTATTCTAATTTTATTTATAATCTTAGCACTTTGGCGAGTTTGAATTTTAGTCTTAATTTGTTAAATTCTAGTTTGGCTCATTCTGGTTTAATTGAACAAGGACATAATGCTAGTCAAGTTTTAATTTCAGCTTGCAGTGGAAAGTTTGCTTTGCAGTATATTATAGATAATAATTTTTCTGTTACTTCGGATCAAGAAAGTTCTGAAATAGCGGATGTAGAAAAGAGAGGGCATTCTGCTGATGAAATATACTTAGAGTATAAAAATAATGAGTCTACTTTACAATATTTATTTGATAGTGGTGTGTTGAAAATGACTCCTTTGTCAGATAATACAATCGTTTTTAATTTTACGAATGCGAGTAATGGGCAGACTTCTGCTAATGGGGAATATATTTGGAATGTTCCAAGAGGAACTAGTGAAATTACATTTAGGGTGCTTGGTGCTGGGGGCGGTGGAGGTGGAGGTGCGGGAGGATTATCATTTAATTGGGGTCCATGTTGTTATACTCGTGGAAAAGGAGGAGGAAGTGGAGGGTATGGAGAATTGACTACTAGTAATATTCAAAATAGTTATGTTTTGAAAGTTGGAAAAGGAGGAGTTGGAGGTACAACTGTGGGAGGAAAAGGAGGAGATTCAGTTATTGTGGGAGAATTGAATGCAACTGGAGGGACTGGCGGAGAACTTGCTCCTTTGGGAGACGTATATTCAGAAGTGGTGAGAAATTGTTGGCATGGAGAAACTAGAGAGATTAATGGGAATGGGGGAAATGGAGGAGATGCAAATTCAATTATTCATGTTCCTGGAGAAAATGGTGGAAATGTATTGATTTATGCTGTTTCTAACCTTGCTTGTTATCATGTAGCTAATCCTTGGGGAACGGGAACGAATGCAGTCGCTTATGGCGAAGGAGGAATTGGAGGCGGCTCAGAGTCTACAGCTTATAGTCTTCCTGGTGGAAATGGTGCGGATGGAAGGATTGAAGTGGAGTATAAAATTAATGCTTGTAGTTTGATAAATTCGTGAGAGAACTTTTTGAATTGAAAAGAATTAAAAAGCAGAGATATTATTGATTAAGATGAAGTCAAAGAGGGATTTTGGAGTTTTGAATATTATAATTGTTGCTCTTGTATTTTTAGGATTGGGGATTATTGGAGGATTTTATTATTTTAGTGATAATGTTAAATTAAGTGGGGCTACTTTGACGCCTGATGTTTTTGGACATGATGGTGGAGGAGTTAATGTGTATATTGCTAGTGAGGGGGTTATGACTTTGCAAGAGGCGATTGATAATGGAAAAATTGGTGGAAGCGGGGGAAGTTGTGGAGCAATACTCAGTGGGTCAATTACAAAAACTGCCCAAGATATATCTTATAGCCATAATCCTATTTGTGGGTCGAATGAAGTTGTAGTTGGATTTGATAGTACTGGTGCAGGAGATCATGCTACTGGGGTTTATCCCTTGTGTCAGCAAATTTCTTCTTGTGGGAATGGAATTAATAACCTTGTTTCTACTAACAATTGGGAAGATGTGCCTCTTACAGATACAAATCTTTTTGATGTGAATTGTGAATATAGAGTTAAACAGCCAGGCATTAGAGATATTTGGGGCAATATAATTGGTAATGCTACACTTTATCCTTCAGAGGTTACTGCTCAATGGTTAATTATTCCTTATCAGGCTTCTCAAACAGAATATGAACATAGTTATAATCCTGCAAGAGTTTACTATTTAAATAAACAATTTGGAAGATATCAGCATTATGCTCCGCAGACTTGTGTGAATAATCTATGTAATGCATTATTAACATTTACATCAATGCAAAAAAGATGTTAGGTAATTAGAAGTATGTAAATTATAATGTATTTGAAGATAATTGAAGAATTATTATCTAATATTTGACTTGCATTATTTTATTGTGATGATAACATTTATGGAATAAGTATAATTATTATTTAATGGTATATTCATAGGGAGTTGTTTTGTATTGCATTGCATTAACTCTTCATTTAACCCAAATGATTAAAAACATCAGTTTTCTTTTGGTGTGATGAATGAGAAAGAATTGAGTGGAATGAATGGACTGGGGGGGATGATTGGATTAGAGATGCATTGTTATCTTACTACTAAGGAGAAATTGTTTTGTGAGTGTATTGCTTCTAGGGAGAAGGGATTGCGTGGAAATGTTAATATTTGCCCAATTTGTTGCGGGATGCCTGGAGCAAAACCAATGTTGCCGAATGGAAATGCAGTTGAGAAAGCGGTGATGATTGCTCTGATGTTGGGATGTAAAGTTAATTTGAGTATGCCTTGGCAGAGGAAACATTATAATTGGCCAGATTTGCCTAAAGGATATCAGAATACTTTATCTGGGCCTGGAGCAATTCCTGTTGGAGAAAAAGGAAATTTTTTAGGAATAGGAATAACTGAAATGCATTTGGAAGAAGATCCTGCTTCTTGGAATCCAGATAGTGGAGAAGTTGATTATAATAGAAGTGGATTGCCTCTTGTGGAAATTGTTACTGAACCTGAATTTAAGAATGCCGAAGAAGTTATGGGTTGGTTGAATGAGTTAACTCATGCACTTGCTTATTTGAAGGCAGTTGATTCAAATGCGGGAATAAAAGTTGATGTTAACGTAAGTCTACAACCTCTGCCGGGTTCTAGGAGTCCAGGCACGCAGAGAGTTGAGATAAAGAACATTAGCTCTATTGAAAATATTGGAAAGGCAATCTATTATGAACTTGAAAGACAGAGTAAAGAAGGAAGCAAGAGAGAAACAAGAAGATATGATGAGGCTAAAAATAAAACTATTTTAATGAGAAGTAAGGAGAATGCGGAAGATTATAGATTTATTAGAGATCCTGATTTGGAAGATATTAATTTGAATAATGGATTTGTTGCAGAGATGGGAAATAGACTTCCTGAGATGCCTAAAGTTAAATTGGAGAAGTTGATAAAGAAACATAAAATTGATAAAAGTAGCGCGGAGATATTGTCTAAGAATATAGATATTGTTGAATTTTTCGAGAAGGTTATTGAAAAAGTTGAAGCTAAGTTGGCTGTGCCTTGGGTTACCGTGGAATTGATGAGATTTTTGAATTATAATAAAAAATTATTGCATGAAGTGGATTTGAAGGTTGAGCATTTTGTTGAATTGTTGAAATTAATTGAAGAAGGCAAGATAACTCCTTTGAAAGGTAAAGAAATATTGAAATCCTGGCATCCAAAAAGCAGTATGCCTTCTGTTGCTGGGGAAGGAAAGATTAGCGATGAGAAAGAGTTGATGAAAGTAATTGAAAAAGTTATTTCTGAAAATAGGAAAGCAGTAGAAGATTATGGGAAAGGAGAGATGAATTCTTTTAATTTCTTATTAGGAGCAATAATGAAAGCAACGAATAAGAGAGCAGATTTTGCAATTGCGAGGAAGTTGTTGGAGAAGAGGTTGAAGTAATATTTATATACCCTTTGGTACATAAATGTATATGATGGTACAAAAATGTAGCTTAATTGAAGTTATGAGTGTCTTTTTTAAAGAACCTACTGAAGTTCATTTCATTAAGGAAATTGGGAGAAAGATTGGACTTGCTCCAACTTCTGTTAGGGTTTATATCGAGGAATTAAAGAAACAAGGTATTATTATTGAAAAGGAAGCAAGGCCATTTAATGGACTTATTGCTAATCGGGAGAGTAATGATTTTATTTTTTACAAGCGTTTGTTCAATATTTATTCTTTGAAGTTAGTTGTTGAGAAAATAGCAAAAGAAAGTAATCCTAGAATGATTTTACTTTTTGGTTCTTACTCTAAAGGATTTGATATAGAAACTAGTGATGTTGATTTATTGGTTTTAAGTAAGTCTAGGAAAGGTGTAGATTTAAGTAAATTTGTTCAAGAATTAAATAGAAAAATAAATGTAATTTATATCGATAATGTTAAGGGAATTGATAAGAATGTTTTAGTTAATATGAAGAATGGGATTGTTCTTCAGGGGGCGTGGGATGAGTGATGAGATATTTAAGATAGAGAAAGATAAAATTCGGGCAAGAGCAGTTTATGAAAGAGCTAGAGAGAGGTATGGTTTAATTAAAGTAATTCCTCGAGATAAGACTTTCAAATTAGTTGAGGAATATTATGAAACCATTAAGGAACTTTTGACTTCGGTTATGTATTTTGATGGATATAAAAGTTTGAGTCATGTAAAAGTTATTGAATATTTTTCAGATAATTATAAAATACTTTCGGTTAGGGAAGTTAAATTAATAGATGATTTGAGAAAGATAAGGCACGGAATTATGTATTATGGGGAGAATGTTAATTCTACTTATTTAAATAATTTTGAAAAGGAAATTAAAGAGGTTATTACAAAATTATCTAAGTTTGTTTTGGGTTTATTGGAGGGAAAGAAATAGAATGATTTTGCCATTTGTCGGAGCATTCTTGGAAGCAACGGGAGTAATTATTGAAAAAAGAATGTTAAAGTTGAGAGGTTTGAATTTTAAGAATTATACAGTGTTTAGTTTTCTTGCAATCGTTCTTGTTTCAATACCTTTTTTATTCTTTACATGGAGATTAGATAGCGGAGCTTTTGAAGAAGGACATTTATTGATTTTAGGGGCAGTTATTCTATGCTCGATTCTTGCTAATCTTTTAGTTTATTATGCTTTAAAGAGAGAAGATGTTACGCAGCTTGAGCCTATATGGCTTATGCAACCTTTATTTACTGTTTTGTTTGCAGTTTTATTTTATCCTGCTGAAAGAAATGGATTTTTATTTTTTCTTGCGATGATTGCAGGTTTTGTTTTAATTATTTCGCATTTGAAAAGAAGTCATCTTTATTTTAATCGATATTTAGTTGCCGGAACGTTGGGAAGTTTGTTTTTTGCTATTGAATTGGTTTTATCTAAGAGCATATTAGAATTTTATTCTCCATTTACTTTTTATTTTATTAGATGTTTAGGAATATTTATTATTACTTTGCTTTTATTTAGACCTAGTGTTAAAGTATTAAATGGAAAATTGAGTTTATGGTTTTTGCTCATTGGTTTGTTGTGGGTTTTGTATAGGGCGATAATTTATTATGCATATGGTAATATTGGAATAGTTTTGACTACTATGGTATTTATTCTTTCTCCAGTTTTGATGTATATTTTTGCCGTTTTGTTTTTGAAAGAAAAGCCCAGTTTGAAACAGACTATTTCTATGATTATAATCTTGATTTGTGTTGCTTTGGCTTTTATTAATAACTAGATGAGTGATAGTTTGAGTGAAAAAATGAGTTTGTAAAATAAGGTATTTCTTGAGAGATATTTGATGAGGGGATGATTTTAGTTTCAAGTGCATTTTCTTGTATTTTTTGATGATATTTAATTGGTTTTTGATAGACTCGTTCTTTCCAGATGTAAGAGGTTATGGCTAGTATTCCAGCAAATACTATTATTGGAAGGTCTTCTTTTCTTATTGCCTGGGCTATCGATCTTAATCTGAATGGTATTTTTTTAGTCATTTTGAGTTATGTTAAGGAATTTTATAAAACATTAAGTTTATTAGTCTTTTTATTCTTGTGTGGGATATAGGCTCATAGTTCAGTGGATAGAATAGCTGGCTTCGGAATGCTATCTGGAATCAGAGAAACTACAATAGTTTTTTTGATATTCAGAACTGAAGATACCGGCTGACCGGGGTTCGATTCCTCGTGGGCCTATGAATCTCACCCTGAAAAACTAAACATTTTTCAGGCTCAGAGAACTTCGGTTCTCTGGGACATTCAAAACCGAGAGTTTTGAAGTGTTCAATTCCTCGTGGGCCTATGAATCTCACCCTGAAAAACTAAACATTTTTCAGGCTCA
>JBBSYD010000001.1:22340-23989 GCA_038045425.1 Nanobdellota archaeon
TTCTCTGGGACATTCAAAACCGAGAGTTTTGAAGTGTTCAATTCCTCGTGGGCCTGTTTAATATATCGATAATAATAAGGTTTAATAAACCTCGAAATTAAATGAGAATATGATAAAAGAAAAGAAAGTTGAAAAGGTAGATAAGAAAGAGAATGTTGTTAAAAATGATGTTGCATCACTTAAAGGTCTTAGTGTAAAGAAAAATGAGAATTTTTCTGAATGGTATAGCGAAGTTGTTCAGAAATGTGAACTTGCAGATATGAGATATAATGTTAAGGGAGTTTTGGTATTTCAACCATGGAGTGTATTATCCATGGAAAAAATGTATGACTATTTGGAGAAGACTTTACAGGAGAAAGGACATAAGCCATATTGGTATCCTACTTTAATTCCTGAGAGTAATTTAAAGAAAGAGAGCAGTCATATAAAAGGATTTACTCCTGAGGTGTTTTGGGTTACGGGGGCAGGAGATGATACTTTTGAAGAAAAATATGCTTTAAGACCAACTTCAGAGACTGCATTTTATCAGATGTTTGGAATTTGGATAAGAAGTTATAAAGATTTGCCGTTTAAGACATATCAACGAGCTAATGTATTTAGATATGAGACTAAGGCGACAAGACCATTTTTAAGAAGTAGAGAATTTTATTGGGTTGAAGCACACTGTGTTCATGCAACTCAAGAGGATGCAATGAAACAAGTTTATGAAGATATGGAAACTACTAAGGAAGTTTTGCATAATGTTTATGGTCTGCCATTTATCTTTTTTGAACGACCTGCATGGGATAAGTTTCCCGGAGCAGAAAGAACATTTGCAGCAGATGTATTAAATCCTGATGGGAAAGTTGTTCAACAACCATCAACGCATTTGTTGAAGCAAGAATTTTGTAAGGCATTTAATGTTAAATTTACGGATAAGGACGGAAAGGAGAAATTACCTTGGATAACTTGTTATGGACCTGCAATTTCTAGAATATTTGCTTCGGTAATTATTGTTCATGGAGATGATAAAGGTTTGAGATTTCCATGGGAAATTGCTCCAGTGCAAGTAATGATTGTTCCAATTAAAGATGATGAAAAATTAATTAAGAAATCTAAGGAATTGAAAGAAAGATTGAAGGGTTTGAGAGTTGATATTGATTTGAGTGATAGAACTGCTGGAGAGAAATTTAATTTATGGGAAATGAAGGGAGTGCCTGTAAGAATTGATTTAGGATTTAAGGATTTGGAAGGTAAGAAATTGACGGTATTTAGAAGAGACACTGGAAAGAAAGATTTGATTGATGATAAGGAATTGGAAAGTTATGTTGCTAAAGTTGGAAAAGAAGCAACAAAGAATCTTACTAATGAAGCAGATAAATTATTTGAGGGAAGAATTGCTGATGTGAAGGATTTGAATGCAATGAAGAAAGCAATTGAATCGGGGAAGATTGCAAGATGTGGTTTTTGTTCTGTGGATATGGATGGAGCTAAGTGTGCAGAGATTGTTGAGAAGGAAGTTGGTGCGCAAGTTAGAGGGACCAAATTAGAGAAAGAGAAAACCAGCGGGAATTGTGTTGTTTGTGGAAAGAAGGCAAAGGAAATTGTTTATGTGGCGAGACAGTATTAGGAATAATTTAAATATTCTATTTAGTTGTTGATTTTATGAA
>JBBSYD010000002.1:0-1061 GCA_038045425.1 Nanobdellota archaeon
ATTTGCATTTAATGATCTAGATTTCTATTCAAAAATCTATTTGGGATGTAGCCGGATGTCTCTTTTATTTCGTTTCTTGAAATCTCCCAAATCCAAAAATTGCGAGTTTGCGCACATTTGCGAAGCAAGGGCAAAAAGCCATTTTGCTTCTTTTTGATCTTTATTGGCCAATATTCTAGCTTTTTGTTCAATCATGTATGCAAAGGCAGGATACCTTTTCAATGCAAGTTCTATATTTTTTGGATTTCCATTTAAATCAAATAAGGTTCCAAAATATAAGGAGTCAGGTCCATCAATCCTAACAAAAGAGTCATAATGTTTTTTTGCACATTTTCCATCTCTAAGATTAGATGCTATTCCAGAGGCTAGAGCATGTAATTGTCTATTTTCCCCATAGAGTTGAAGACCTTTCTCTGCTAAAGTCATAGCCTTCTTTAACTGCCCTGCTTGCCCCAATAAAACTGCTCGGTCTTTGTAAACCATACTTAATGCCTCACTAAAATTTACAGGCCTAAATGATTCTGCTTCTGATGCCTGATGTTCTTCAGAGGTAGTTTCAATAAGGAATGGTCCGTCGCTGTCAATAACTAAATGCTCTAATGGTAAAAATCTATATGCAGGAAATTTTTCCTTTTTATCTGCAAGCCGAGGATTTTCGAATGGAATGCTATTTATTAAATGTTTAAAAAATAACTGTTCCAATTTAAATGAAATATCTTTAGGGTTTACAGCAACCTGAAATTTAGGACGATATCCTCTTTCTCCTAAAATAGTTGCTATCAAAAGAGGTTTACCAAGACAATTTCCAGATTTATTTCTTAAAACATCTTGAGCAGTAAAAGCAGAACCATAGGAAAATCCCATATTATTCAAACTTTCCTTAACTTGAATAGTTGCTTCATGAGGATTATCTGACAATTTAGGTATTCTGCTATTTAATCTATCAAACTCTCTGACTACATCTACATTTGCACCAGACACTTCGCAATATTGATTAATATATTCTCGAGAGTGACCCTTAGTAAGAAGGATATACTCTCCGCATAAATACATCTTTCCAA
>JBBSYD010000003.1:0-23848 GCA_038045425.1 Nanobdellota archaeon
TAAATAAGAAAATTGCAGAATTATACCCTAAAAAACTGGGGAGTTAAGGTTATAATTGCATTTTTCTTCAGTCATTTGTGCAGAAAATTCATTCTCAGAAAGTGCACCAAAAACAGAAATTCTAGTCTTTCCATAAGTGGTTTTCACGACAGGCTTACTTCCTATTTTGAACCATCCTCTTGTAAGATGAGGCTTCATCTTAAAATGGGCTTCGTCAAGACAGAAGATCTTGAATCCAAGTTCAATGTAATGTTGTACTTCAATCTTAATTTTTTTTTAAATTCCTCGACAGCTTTTTTGTTCTTTTTTATATTCTCAGGTCTTGGAACTTTTAAACCGAAATTCAATTTTTTCACAATCTTTCTAATATTCCTCATTTTGTAAAGTACATCAAATACTTTTTTTATAATATACTGAACTAATTGTGTTGTCCACATTTTGAAGGGTATTCCTTGTTTTTCAGGAGACTCTTCTAAAATGTTTTCAAGTTTCTTTAGTTGTTCTTCAGAAAGCTTAGATGGTTTTCCAGTTTGCTTGATATTATAAATCCTATTCAAACCAGAGGTTTCAATATTTTTTAACCAATCGCTTATAGTCATTATTGGTTTTTGTATAGATGAAGATATTTCACTTAAACTTTTTCCTTCTTTTCTTAAGATTGTGGCTAACAATCTTAATTTTGCTTTAGAATCTTTCTCTTTTTTATAAAGTTTCTTTAAATCAAATTTGGAAACATTTGGTAAGAATTCCTCGCCTTTTTTTGTTGATTTCATTTTTCACCTCCTTAAAGTAAGAGGTAATACTTATATAAATATCTTACGGATATTTAGTGCCTATACTATAGTACTAATACTATCAATTTCTCTTTATTTTCTTATTTCCGAAAAACAAGAGATTCATTCGAAACCAAGCTATATCTCCTGTTTTTATAACATCTCAGTCCTAAATGTCCCTCAGAAGGGAAATATTCAGGGAGATATATGTTATTATAATGAATCTATAAATAAGCCATGTAATTATCACGCAGACTGTGATTTGAAAAATGGAGAGCTTTGTGGATTAATAATAGAACCAACTCAAACAAATCAGGATATCTATAATTATCCTTATGGCAAAGTCCTATTATCAAATAATGCTACTGGTTTTTGTCAGCACGTCGAAGGACAATACATCCAAGTTAATAACCGTCAAGCTTCTCTATTCTATAAAGATTAAACTCTAATACATAAATAATTAAAAAGATAAAATATAAATTTAATTTATGAATGAAAATTATAGTCCTGGACAAATAATTAGATTTCGAAGAAGAATGAATGCTCAAACATCCGAATTTTTTGATAAGTCTTGGATTTACGGTTTTTGCTTAGGAATAAATGATTGTCAAAGCATGCATTTTTTAGGTATATTCCATGGCCATGGAATTTTTGATACTCTCAACTTAAGATATGATTTAGTAGAAAGAGTTAATTCACCAACAGAAATTCCAGATGCAAATCTTCGTAATGTCAAGAACGTTCAAACCATGGCTTTTAAGCCATGGCGTTCTTGAGCATCCAAAGCATGAGTGCCTATCACAAACCTCGGCTTTAAGCCGAGGAGGCACATCGTGCTTTTGATTTAGTTATAGCTTTAGAAGAAAGGATAAAATCTCAAAAAAGTTTATTTAGAGATTAGTATTACCGCGAATTCTAACAATAGTGTCATCTTTTTGCAGAATTTTACGCAAGAATATAATCTGCCGTATATAAAGATAGATAATTAAATACATTCAGAAAGTTATTATCTTATGTTTGACTTAGATTATTTTAATGTGCTGAATAGGCTCTATTGAATGAGCAATAAATATTTTCAAAGAGGATATTTCTATTGAGTTGTCCCACAAGACATTATCCTATTATAATAGTACTATTACCCATTCGCAATAGAAAACATACTCTTTAGCGCAACTACTATTGTCGCAGGAACAAACATAGCCAATAGCGTTTGAAGCATTGAAGAGATTATTTTACCTATTCCTATTCCTATAATCGCTGCACCCATAACCATTCCAGAAATACCCGCATAACTTACTATTACCAGTGAGACTGCCGCAATTAAAAATGTCTGAACACTTCTTTCAGATACAAAGAATCCAAGAACTATTCCTATTAAAGCTAATATTCCTATCGTTAAAGGAGTTATTTTGAATAACTCACTAAGATTAGAAAGCACTGCAACTAAAACTGCAAGTATAACTCCGACGAGGAATGCCCACGCCCCAACCAAATTTTCTTTTGATCTAATTACCATTTTTTATTTACTTGAATATACTTTTTAGAGTATAATCATATTAATATACCTTTCTTTTATAAAAATTATAAAGTTTACCCAATGAATTGGCATTACTTCCCGTGCTGAGAAAACCTTTGGTTTTCGAGGCATTCAAGAATTTTAGATTCTTGACTGTTTCAGATTTCATCGAAACATTTATAAAGTAGTGTAATTCTAAAGTTACAACACAAAAAAATCACGATGAACAACAAATTATTATCCCTCGTAACATTAACCATTCTTACTATCTTAGCTTTGTCAGCATTTGCAAGCGCAACTGGAGATTTAATTTTAACTTCAGCATCAAGTTCAATAACTGCTAATGCTGCTTCAACTGGAGATTTTGAAGATATTTCTTTAAATTTTCAATTAAACAATACGCACTTAACTGATTCGTTATTAATTTCATGGTCAAACACAACAAGTAATCCTAATGTTTCTTGGAAATCAGTGCCTTCCGATTCTTCAATAGGAAATAATTCAGTTATAAATGTTATCGGAATAATTTCCATAGCCAAAAATACTCTCCCAGCCCCATATACTCTAACGCTTACTGCTTCTAATGGATCTTCAAATGTAGGTTCAAAGACAGTTACTATTGTTGTTCCAACCGTAAATTCTCTTGCTTTCGTAGATATTTCTTCAAACACAATTGAGTATGGGAAATCAGTTACATTCAAAATAAAAAACAATGGAAACACAAATTCACCAATATACTTAACTAAATTCGGAAATGTTACTTTATCTAGTTCAGAAATTATCAGCTTAGCAGGAGGCAGAACATCTCCATTAATAACTCTTAATTATACAGGTTCTGACTTAGCTTCTTCGGCAGTAGTTACTGCATCACAAAATTCATATTCTACAAACTATACATTCAGTGCTTTAAAAGGAGTATGTAGACTTGGAACGCATGGTAGTAACTTATCAGTATCAATCGACGATATAACTAACAATGGAGATGACGATACTATCTGGAAACCACTTGATGAAGTAACAGTTAAAGTAAATGTTGAGAACATTGGTATTGACGATATTAAAAATGTTAACATAAGATTATATCTTTTAGATGAAACTTCAGGAAGTAATATTGCAGATGATCTTTCTTTTATTAGTGAAGGCGACGATGAAATAGAAATTTCCAAGATAAATGACGGAGACGAAGAAACCCTCGAATTTGAATTTAAAGTTCCAGCAGATATCGATTTTGGAGATTATAACCTTATAGTTAAGGCAACTTCTGATAAACAATCTGAAGATACTCTTTGTGATGAAACTTCCGGAGAACCTATAACTATCGAAGCAGAATCTGATGAAGAAAAATATCTTTCATTCGATAATATAAATTTAGTTCCAAACGAAGCCTCATGTGGCGATACAATCTCATTATCATTCAACGTTGCTAATATCGGAGAAGAAGACCAAGACAGAGTAAAAGTAACGCTATACAGCAGAGAACTTGGAATTGACTTAAGCAAAGAAATAACTGGTGGATTAGACCAAGGAGACCAAGAACCAATGTCATTTGAATTTACTATTCCTTCCAATCTTGTTGATAAATCATATAGAATATCTCTTAACGCAGAATATGATTATAGAAGTGGAACTTACAGACAAGCACTAGCAGATTCTTATGATATTTCATATAAAGTCTTCGGATGTTCAGCTTCAAATGTAACAAATGCAACATCAATTTCAGTTTCACAAGACTCTGAAGCAGTTGCTGGAGAAGACCTTGCCACAAGTATTGTTGTAAGAAACACATTATCAACTTCAAACAATTTTGTTATTGATGTTAGAGGATATAGCGATTGGGCAACATTCACTTCAATCTCCGAAAGAGCATTCACTCTTGGAGCAGGAGAATCAAAGACAGTTCAATTAGTATTAACTTCAAATGATGATGCAAAGGGAGAACAGTCCTTCGTTATTGATGTTCAATCAAATGGTAAGAGCCAATTGAAGACCGTTGCAGTAGAATTTCCAGGAAGTTCAATCTTTAGCATATTCGGAAACAACCAATTAGCTTGGATTATTGGATTAGTTAATGTAATCCTTATTATCCTTATAATTATTGTTGCAGTAAGAGTATCAAGAAATTAATTAAGCAGATTTCGAGTAAAGGACAACCGAATTCTCTATAAACTCTAAATCTTTCTAATGATTATGAGCAAGATTCAATCCATTACTATAAGATATTTTTTATTAATTATTATATCTCTAGGAAATTTCTGGATAATCTATAAAACATTCACTTTCCCGACGATAACTCTATCCTATTTTTTCATTCATTTAATCTATCCCCTATCCCTGCTGGAAGGCAATACAATTCAATATTCAAGTAAACTTTTGGCTATAATTGCTCCCTGTGTCGCAGGAGCTGCTTATTTCCTTCTTCTTTTACTCAATCTAGGAACTTCAATGCCTTTAAAAACCAGAATCAAAAGTCTAGTATTCCTTATTCTAACATTCTTTCTAATAAACATATTAAGAATCGTTCTCTTTGCAGTTCTATTCGCAAGAAATTATCTCTATCTAGACCTATTACACAGCATTACCTGGCATTTTCTAAGTATATTTATAGTAATAATCCTTTGGTTCATCAATATTCGATTATTCAACATAAAACAAATACCGTTTTATTCAGATTTAAAATATCTCTACTCTTTAATAAACAATAAAAAGTAATAACTTATTCTATTTTGGGTAAATTCTCTTTATTTTGGATAGTTATTTTTTCAGGTCATACTTAAATAACAATTATCTCTCCAAACAATCTCTAATATAATTACCTAAATTTAACAATTATTATTTCAACAGTAAAAATCTATAACTTATTTCTTATCAAGGCTATATCCTTCTCTCACAGACCTTGCCCTTGCTTCAGCCAATCCCTCGACGATAAATCGTTCAGTAGACTCTAAAATCTGACAATCTTTAGCTTCAATTACAAAACATCTATTCTGTTGAGTAACTTTAGTTTCATTTCCAGACTTCATAATTATAACAACATTATTAGGATTCGTCTCACAATTAGCAACAGTTACATTATTTTTATTTGCACTATCCAAATTAGGAGCAGCAACAGTTATTTTGAATTCATTACTCACCAAAAACTCACTCATTTTTCCAACAGCTAAAATGCTATTAGGGCAACCCAAAAGTCCAGTTGTATCAACACTAAGGTAAACCTTATTAGTATCTAGTTCTATTTTACCTTCATAATTTGCAGGATTAGTTCTAGGGTCATTTTGAAGATAAACATTATATCTTACCACTTCCCCTGCGCTATTTACAAAAGAATAGAAATAATGATACATTAGAACTTTTCCGTACATCTCTTTAGTAAATGCTAGATTCTTATATTCAAACGTATTCATCTTTTCAGAAATTAATACTCCTGCAAAATAAAATATTACTCCTGCAACCACAAATAAACCCAGCGCCCAAACAAACCAAGGCATATTTCCTATGCTTTTTCCAATAGATTTCCAATCAATCAATTGTTCTTCCTTAATTGTTTTATTTTTTCTAACCATACTTTTCTTTGTCAATAAAGCTTTAAAAGCTTTATGCTACATCCTTCTATTTTATCGTCGGTGTTTTTCATTAATTCAATCCAAATAAATAATACAAAAATGCATCAACTGCTTTAATATCTCCTTCCATAATTACACAATTATCATTTTGATAAACCTTATTTTCAGTTTTAGTCTTATCCCATACAATAATATTATCCAATCCTGAGCAATTTTTTATAGGAGCATCAATAGTGCAATTATTCAAGCAAGCAGGTTGTATTCTAAGTAAAAATGGCAATAAGCTATAACTTAATTCAGAATAAATTCCATTGCTTTCATCAACATAATATAAAGGTTCTTGATAATAATCATTTAAAGTAACATTCACATCAACACTTACATTCTTTACACTTTCAGGAGAGCTACTAAACGCAACCTGATTCTGTCCAAAACTACCTATCCACATTCCATTTTGTTCATACAGCGTTCCATCTTGATTTCCACTTCCAGAAGCTTGCTCATCACCTGATAAAAATGCATATCCTATACTACTCACAACCATAATCAACAAAAGAAATAGTCCAACAATCTTATTCCTTCTCCCTCTTTTAGCTTCTTCAATTGCCTTTTCTTCCTTTCCAGCTATACTTCTCATCTCTCTTTCAGAAACTAGCAGTTTAAAAAACTTTCATTTAGAAAGTTTTTCAATCAATTCACTAAAAAATTAACCTAATTCTCGCACTTCAATAAAAAGAAAAGAGTCTTCCCTCACAATTAAAAAATAAAAAAAGTAATCTCCTCGGGCAATTCCCGAGGGGAAAAAATAAAAAAATAAAAAAATAAATTGATATTTGTGCTTAATTAAGCAGTAACAAGAGATACAGCAGTTGCGCTTGTACTCTTATACTTCTTACCAGCAGTAGTATCGATAGTCTGTGTCTTTAGAACTTTAGCAGCGTTTCTTGTGTCATCCGCATTGTATCCTGCAACGAGTGTAGCTACCTTGCCATTTCTAGCAAAGCTTTCTACTAAGAATGAACCAGCAGCAATGCCAGTCTTCTGTTCCCATGCAGCACCACATTGTGCAGCAGATGCGCCGAATAATAATTCAGCAGCAACTTTGTTAACACATGAACCTCCAACTACAATTAAGTTACTTGTCGCAGAAGCTTGGGTGTCAATTACTTGAACACTTCCTAACTCCTTAACAGTACCATCACCAGTACTTCCTGATGATGAGATACTTGCAGCGTCCTCGCCCACATATACATTTGCATATACTTGTGAATTTGGATTACTGATAGTAACAATCTTTTGTGAAGCAGTATTACTGTCTTCAGTTACAAGTGTTCCATACCAATCAACGGATTGAGAGATATCAGAATCACTTTGAAGAGAAACACTATCCCATAGGCCTCTACTTTGTGACGTAAAGTACACATCGTTTACTCCAAGAGGATCAGTGCTTGTTCCAGCAGCAGCAGCTTCTAAAGCAACAACAACCGCATTATAGGTAGACGAATCATCCTTTCCTTCAACAACAACAACTGCAGGTGCAGTGATTGATGTATTAGTAACAGGTGTCGCTAATCTTACCGTGGTAACGTTAGACGCTCCCAAAGTAAAGTTATACCCTAATGTACCCACCATTACCACGACACTTGATGTGCCAGTAGTATTCAAGCTTGTTCCTCCAACAGTCCAGCTATAATTCAATGGTGCAGAACCTGCAGTCAATGGAGTAGCAATAGTAGTATATCCATCTCCATCAGGTATCATAAATCCAGTTTGAGTGGATAATGTAATGGCTTTTGGTTCAATTAATTGAACTAATGAGCCACTCTTTGTCTGAATGGATGGGAATAATACGTATTGTGTAGCAGAACTATCTGATGTAGGATACTTCAATGTAGCAGTTCCAGAATCACCACTTCCTGAATAAGCAACGGTATACTGTCTTCCATCGACAGTTAATCTACCAGCTCCTTCAGATGTAGCGTCAATACTGTAAGAATCTCCGCTAATTACATCCTTGAATGTAACTGCGTCTTTTGAGTAATCTGAACCAGTATTATTATAAATTCTAGTTACTTGAAGTAAGTGTCCATAGTCTTCATTACCAATAACTGTATAATTATTCTCGTAAAGGGTTGAACCTTCAAGAGTATTAATTCTATAGCTATTAGTATCTCCTAAGAAAGTAGTAGTTGCGTTGTACGCAAAGTCAAAAGACTTTGTAACTCCGTCACTATCAGTCATAGTTAAGGCCATTCCTTTATCTCCAGATTTGTCAATCTTAACGTCATCTCTTGCTGAACTGTTCATAGGAACACTCAAACCAGAGAAATCAACTTTAAAACTTCCAAAAACCGGATCAACAAAAGCTTCACCAGGTAATATTGCATCATTACTTGAATCAGGTGCATAAACTGCAACACTTAAACCAGTTAAGGCTCCAGTAGTTCCAGTAAATGTAACATAAGTTCCATCAACAGGATCATCGTCTGAACCAACTAATACTTGTGTATTTCCAGTAAATGTTATCTTTTGAGAACCAACCAACAATGAAGCAGTAACTGTATTCAAAGCAGTAGATTCAGTTACTGATTTAACAGCAACATCAATTCCACCGATTTTCTTAGATGCTCCTTCAGTTATTTCTTTGCTCTCTCCATTAACGCTAACAGTTGCAGTAGTTGATGTACCAGTTACCAAAGCAACGGTATAGTCAACTCCATCAATACTAACGGTAGCAGAAGGAACAGAATCGCTTGCTCCAGCAGATAAGGAAACTTCCTTAGCCGATGAAAACAAAACTAAACTTGTGGCATCAGTAGCTGTACTTACAACAAATTCTCTTCCGAAGAGCTTTATAGTCTCTCCTTCAGAATCAGCACTTGTAAAGTTTATTGCTGGCATAGTTACTTGAGAGGTATATAATGCAGTTACATTAGTTGCTCCCAAAGCTATTCCAATAACCGGATCATCGTTAGATGATGGTTGTTTTGCAAAAGTAACTTTGTCTGATGAACCAATAGCAATAGTAGATGTTAATTTTGAATCAACATTTCCTGAGAATGTATATTCTCCTAATACTGTTGGTAAATCTGTTTTAGTTAAAGTAGTTAATGCAGTATTTAAAGAGGTATTCAACCATATTTTGGTAGAACCCGAACTTAAAGATACTGCTTCTCCTGTAACTGAGTCAGAACCTGTGCTTCCGCTTGTAGCTGTTTGTGCAGCTAATTTTGCTTGCAAGTTTACAACAATGTCAGTAACTGCCAATAAGTCCATATCGGCTCCTGGCGCGCTACCATATACAACAGCAACATCTGCATTTCCGTTATTCACGAAAGGTGCTGGGTAATTAGCCGCAGCTGCAAACGCTAGAGTTGAACTTAACATTACTGTACCTGCAAGAACAGATGCTATCTTTTTGAAATTAAATTTCATTTTTATAAACCCCCTTTCAGCTTATTTCTTATTCGTGGCAATCCCTCAGGATCCTCCCTTGGAGAGGTTCGTTCGAACCCGCCTCCCATTTGTTTTACCAAACGGGCATAAACTCTAAGCTAATAGAGTAATCAATTGAACTAATTATGCTTTAAAAACCTTTGCTACCATTATTCGCATTACACGAGTAGTCACATACCATCATTAGGTTTTGTTTATAAACCTTATGTTACTACTACTTGATGTAACTATGATTTTCAATTAGCTTCTTTGAACCAAAACCTTTATATATGTAAATATCTCCATATATTCAATACAAAACACATATCTAGACATACTATAAATCAAGATATATGTTTTACAATACCCTATATTAAACAATGGCAAAAAAATCAAAGACTCGAGAGATAAATATCGTCGATAAAGGAGGCACATTCGCTTCCTTCTTTAAAAGAATGTCGGGAGACTCGGAAGACTTCGATTACGAAGGAATTTCTGCACTAAGAAAAATTCTAAGTAATGAGAAAGCGAGACTGTTACACACCATAAAAACAAAGAGTCCAAATTCAATATATCAACTAGCCAGACTACTAGGCAGAGACTTCAAATCTGTCTCTTTAGATATCAAGCTTTTAGAGCGTTTTGGCTTCATAGAGATGATTTCAGAGCATACTGGTAAGAGGGAACGTCTCAAGCCAATTCTAGTCCTAGAGAACCTGACTATTAACATAAAGATATAATGGTCATATACTTCTCAAATCAATTGATCTTCTGTGCTTATATCTATCCTCTGAAATTCGATTATATCCCATCACTCAAGTTAGTGCCCCCCAGGCAACCCTCTGTATATATCCATTCAATAATACCTATTGCTCATCCAAGAAACTATCTTCAGCACACTAAACCCTTTCAAAGTCGAACATTAGATAATAATTTATCCTTAATCTGCACTTCCCTGTTTTTCAAGTCTTTATGCCTCCATTCTTTCAAGTCTTTTTTACTATTTCTAAAACAGCTGAAAAGTAGTTTGTTTATATATTATTACTCATACATTTAAGGTAAACTCCCTAAACAACCACAAAGTTTATATATTACATCAGATACATTTAAGTATGAAGAAAGGAACAAATAAATATGAACTAATAGGCCTAAAAATGCAAGGGTTTTATACAGTTGAAACTCTATGCACCCAATTAAACATCTCCCGAACTCGAGCCGTTTATCTAATTCATAAACTAAGAGAATTAGGTTTAGTCAAAACCTCCTACGTAGCAAACAGAAAACGATTATACTACATTTCTATAAATAATAGACAAACCTCTCTTTCATATACAGATTTACTTAATCGAAATTCTCCCATTAAACTCGCCTCATTTGAACCTTACTTTGTTCATGGAAGAACCCCCTCTTATGAAGAAGTGCTTATTTATGCCCTGAAACAAAGAAATATTCGTTACATTATTGCTTCATTATCCCTCTTTCGAAAAATATCTAACTGGAGCAAATTATATCATTTAGCGAAAAAAGAGAATTTACTCTTAGAAGTAGTTGTGCTATATGAACTCTCTAGAAGAATTGTAAAAAAAGTTAAAAGAATGCCCTTAAGATTCCTAAATCTTGTAAAAAAGAACATACCAAAAAAACCAATTTTTATAGTTGATAAGTTTTCTTCAAACGACTATCAAGATATAGAGAGAAAGTGGAATGTTTATATTCCTCTCAATGCTTCAGATTTAGAAAGTTACAAAGGAGTATTTACATAATGATAACTTTAACTCAACAAAATGACTTATTTATTTCAATAGGAAATTTATTGTCTAAAAAAATAAAATGTTATGCCATCGGTGGAACAGCAATGATGATTAGAGGAATAAAAAGTTCAACATTAGATATAGATTTAGTTTTTAATAATTCAAGTGAACGTATTGAATTTATCAACGCTGTTAAAAAATTAGGCGGGAAAGATTCAGATGTAACTCTAGTTTATAGGGAAAAGATTAATACTCCTCATTTAATTTCAATCCCAGATGCACGTTTTGATTTGTTCTTAGAAAAAATAATTACTTCAACTTTTTCAAATAATATGAAATCCCGAGCAAATCAGATTCACGAATATGGAAAAAATCTAATTATTCTTCCAGCAGACCCTATCGATATTATCATAATGAAGAGTGCAACTTCTAGAGATAAAGATTTAGAAGATATTACTTTAATCTCAAATTCTTCTAAAATAAACTGGAATCTTATATTAGAAGAGTTAAAAGAACAAATTATTCTAGGAAACGAATGGGCAATTCTTTCTTTCGGAGAAAATTTTGAAAAACTCAAGGATAGAAACGCTCTTTCCATTCCCCAAGACTTCTGGGACGCACTTTGGACTCTCCTAAACGAGCAAATCTCAAAAAAGATGCAGAAAAAATAGGAATATTTATATACTAAGTAAGACATGACTTACCATGGTACAAATAGATACTACTAAAATAAGCTCTAAGGGACAGATTGTTATTCCTGTAAACATGCGAGGAGATTTTGCAGAAGGAGATACTCTACTCATTATGAAAGATAATAACACTATTTTACTTAAGAAGGCAAATGATTTAGATGAACAATTCAAGGAAGATCTTGAATTTGCAAGAAGAACCGAAGAAGCTTATAAGCGACACGATCGTGGCGAATTTAAGAGAATGGAATTAGATGATTTTCTTAAAGAAATGAAAACATGGTGAAATTAGACTTCAATGAACAATTTAAAAGAACAATTTCTAAAATAAAAGATGCTTCTATCAAAGAAAGAATAGAAAAATTATTATTAAAAATAAGAGATAACCCTGAAATAGGAAAACCTATGAGACATAATAGAAAAGGAACAAGAGAATTATATCTTCCACCATTTAGACTTTCTTATGCTTATGACAAAACAAACGATGTAATCATTATTTTAGATTTTTATCACAAAGACACTCAATAACCCTATTTCACTGCAGAGCAAACACTCATCTTCATTACTATACTTCCTTGATTATTTCTTTCAGGAGTCAATGCCTCTCCCCCAAAATATCCTGCGCTACAATTCCCCTGTTCAATTTTAATCAAATCTTCGCCTGCTTCCCCTTCTTTTGACTCAAAAAACAAGCTTAACTTATATCCAGTATAAAATGCCTCAGGTCCAATATTCCATCCTTTCAAAGTCACCTCTTTCAAAAAGTCCTCAAGATAGTTACAAACGCCATTTCCATTATCACAACTATCTGCCTTATTCTCATAGCATCTTTGCATTAGATCATCAACTCTAGCAAAATATATGCTTCCAGCTATCTTGCACTGACTTTGAACAAGCATAGCGCTATCCAAAAACTGCTGAACTTCCAAACTCTCATATGAACTTCCACTATCTCTTTTCAATGCAAAAGCCAAAAAGAACACTCCCACTATAGCTACAATTATAACAATCAAAGCAAATCCAGTCATTTCCTCCTGTCCTTTTCTCATTCTCATCCTAAATTACCTCTCTGATTTATATTTCTTCCAGAAGCATAAATCTTTCCTAGTTCACATACATTAATTACCTGAATATCATCCCATCTGCATAAACTAACAAAAGTTCCAGAAACCGCCCCAAAATCCTTAGTCGCATTTATCAAAGTCAACTTAGAACAACTAGGATATCCTCCAATTTTACACTCTTTATCACTTTGACTTGGATATATTCTTTCAATCATCAAATAATCAACTTCCCATTTATTTGCATAGCTGCTACTATTCATCCTATCCTTAAATGCTATTGCCTTATCCAAATCAATACAATTATCACAATCACTCCAAGCAAGCTCAGGATATCTTGAAACCGAAGCCAATAATGCCCTAGCATTGTCTTCCAAAATCAATTGAGCATCTTTTTGCAAGCTCGCAGTTCTAATACTTAAATAAAGCAACAAAACCAATGCAAAAAAGATTATAACTGCAACTAAAACAAATGCCATTTCCTGTATCTTTAATTGCCCCTTCAGAGAAGTTCTCTTCATATATTCATCTCCTCTTTCCAAAGCTTGCAACTCAAAGGTTTATTCATTCTTTCCAATTCTTTAGCAGAACTATAAACACTACTCAAATCTCTTGAATTCAAGTAAGCCATAGAGGCATATTGCATAAGTGGAGCTTGCAATGCACTACTACATCCACTCTGAGAACTAATAACTAAACTCTTTTCAGAATATAGTTTAGCAAGATTTGATTTTTTCTCATTCAATCTTTTCAAATTACATTCATAAACTTCATTATCTGAAAAGATAGCAGGATAAATTAAATCACCCATAAAGAATACGCTCTTTCCATCTTTCTTAACTCGCCCATTATTCATGTCTACACTAATATCACATTGTTCAACAGAATCAAAACACACTTTAACCGACGAGGGATTACATGCACTTTTACTCTCTACAATTTTAACACTTTCAGTTAAATTCTCTCCAAAAACTTCTTCCACTTCGCTAGGAGGACTAACAAAACAATACTCTTTACTCCAAATCATCACCAACTGTCCAACTTTATAAGGAAAATTAAACGGAAGTATCAAAGAATAAAACCTCTTCCCTTCATTTATTTTTTGAGCAAATAAATATTTTTCTCTAATCAAATTCTCATTTCCAGAATCTTGCCAAGTTCCTCCAACCTCACTAGAACTCTGGACTCTTAAAATACTCGCACCTTTATTAGCACTAACATCACAAGTAACTATTATCCTAGAAAGAATAGGAAATATAATCTCTCTCGGCTTAGCAAAGCTTTCAATACTCGTCTCTAATGGATTAATTATATACTCTAATCTTTGAGCAGATTCGGTATCTATTTTTCCTCTTTCAATTCCTACAAATTTACTAGCTCCATAAACTGCAAGAAAAATAATTACTGCTCCTACAAGTATAGAAAAAAGCCAATTAAAACTAAATTCTATTCCCCCCTTATTCATATTTCCTTTACTTTTATTCATATTTCCTTTGTCCATATTAAATCTTTAATTATTTGATTCTTACTAAAGTCTGTGAAGAATTTTCTTTGCTCATCTTCAATTCAACTTTACCATCTTTAACATCAAAGCAAGTAAAATTTCCAACCATTAAATGATTTAATCTTCCTGCAGCCATACTCCCTTGACATGCTTTTTCAGGAGGATACATATAAAAATTGTCTCCTGGACTAGAATAAGTATCTAAATCCTCTCGAATTGTAGAATATTTTATTCCTGCCTTATCTAAATCTCCAATACATAATTTTTCTATCCCACTTCCCGGACTGCCAATATAAGTTTCAACACCAAACGGAGAAGCCCAAACCTTATCTATCTCTGCCTGTATGTCCTCTTTCATTATTCCTAAAGAAGTACATTTTCCAGTCGTCATAAATTTTGAAATAAAATAGAACGCAACAGATATTGTCGCAATAATAATTATAATTGAAAATATCATACTAAACGATAATTCAAGCTGCCCACTCTTTTTCATATAAACTACAGAGAAAAACAATAATTAAAGGTTTCTATAATTAGTATTAATTCAAACAAGTATTCAAATAACAAACCGAAAACTATATAAATATCAATTAGTAATATTTTGATATCAACTAATAATTAAAGGATACATTATGATACAAGAAAAAATAAAAACGCAACAAGAAAGACAAATTCATTGGCCAACTCTAAATACCGTAATCATGGTAGAAGATACTCTTAGCAAAATGCATAATAGCATCATTTCTATTCCAGAGCTTAAAAGAAAATTACCAAGACAAGTTAATCATACAACTTTAATGGTAATTTTACAATATTTGGAAAAGAGTAATAAAATTGCAGTTACTCTCCGAGGAATATCTTGGATAGAAAATAATAATTCCAATTTAAGAAAGGCAATCTTAACTGGAATGGAATTATGAAAGAAGTACGAGTAATCTTATCTCCTGAGGCAGAAGAAGTTTATAAAAAACTTAATTCCGAATGTCAAACAAGTAAGCAATCCAGAATGATTCTAAAAGCAATAAATTATAAAATAGAACTAATAAAATCAAATATTCATTATGGAAATCCCATTGCGAAAAATTTAATCCCTCCAGAATATATTCAAAAATATTCTATTAAAAATTTATTCAGAGTTGAACTCCCTGCGTTTTGGAGAATGTTATACACATTAACAAACAATAACGAAATTGAAATTATAATTTTTATTTTAGAAATCCTAAGTCATCCAGAATATGATAATCAATTTGGTTACCGAGGAAATTAACTATTTCAGCTTCTTCTCAACAACAAGTTTTATTAATTAACGTCCTCCAGTCTAAATATGAAAAAGAGAATGCTTAGAAAGAATTGGATTTTAGTATCAGCTTTATTTTTAGTTATTATTTACTTATTATTTTTTTATAACAACTCAATTAATTATACAAAAACTAAATCTAACAATACTCTCCCAGAGAATTTAACTATATCAAAACTTCAACAGATAGTCCAAGATTATTACAAAACTCATACTTATTCTAGCATCGACCTTTTTGTTTGTACTGATACTTCTATTGATGTATGGAATTTAGTCAAAACTAGAGGAATAAATGCAAAAATTTGTGCGGGAAATATTGAGTATAACATATCTGAAGAAACTAGCAGTTTAAATGGTACTATTAATGTTTTAAGAAAAATGAATCATGCATGGGTTCTGGCTGAAGCATTACCTTTTCAATGGATTGCTCTTGAAACTACTGGGGGATATTTGGTTTGGGAAAGTAATAATAGTCTTTATTATCAAAATATTTGCTTTAATACTCCTAAAGAATTTAAACGGTTTGTTGAACTTAGAACAAATTTGGTGCAAACATGCGAACAGGCTAATAAACTAGCTAAGTATTGGGATGAAACTTATATTGGGAAAAAACTAACTGCTCAAGATTATGAATTTAAAGGACAAGTGGAACAAAAAATAGAGGAATGTTCTCTTTTAGTTAGCGAAATGACTGGTTTAATAACCTAAACATATTTTAAAGTTTATATTTCTTAAGCAATATACTCCTTATTTTCCCAATCCCTTAATCGTCCCAGAAACTCTCTCTATCTTAAGCATAAACTTCTTGCTCTGCACCAATGGTTAATTTCCAATCTAATTTTATTAACTCTTTAACTGCAGGATTATAAGTATTCAGTTTAAACAAATCAGATTTTCCAACTCGTCTTGTTTTTATCACAATTTTATTTTTCTCCAATTTATACCAAAATGTTTGCAGTGTTGAATAACTTATTCCAGCATTTTTAGCTATTTCAGTTAAAGGATAATCAAAATCAGCAAAAGTAATTAAAAAATCTATAACTTTAATTTTCGGATTCCCTCCAAAAACTTCTACAAAAACACTATCATTCATCAAGGCATTTTCACTTTTCATATTTCTTCCTAAACTCTATCCTATTTAAATGTTTCTCTTATTGTTATTATATTACAAAGATAAGAACATTTAAATATTGCCCTTTCATAAAAAAACAATGGATGAAGAGCTGATTAAAGCAAGATTACTATATCATTTAAGAAAAAAGAATGTAATCGGGGCAAAGCATACGCATTATGATACTTTGAAATTTGGATTTCCCAAACATCTAGGAAAAGAAATATCTAATATCTCTCAAGAGCTAATCAAACAAAGTTGGATTTTAACAAAACCAACAAGTTATGGATTGCAGGTTTCTTTAAACAAAGATAAACTGAAAGAAATTGAAGAATTCATAAAGAAAGTTCTAAATTTTGATTTTTAACCCAATCCCTTAATCGTCCCAGAAACTCTCTCAATCTTCAAATTTTCAAATGACATTTCAATCGCTGCTCTAACATCATCAACTTCTCCCCTCAGCACAGCTAATATAGTTTTACCATTTTTGGACTGAACAAACATTGGAGAAGCCTTCGCTAATCCTAGAACTCCAAGATAATCTCTAAGCACCTGTTCTATTTTGTCCTTATCACTAGAATCAATAAGAATATATCTTCTCTGAACTCTCTCACTTGCTTTTTGTTTTAATTTCATTTTATTACTTCACTTTTAACAATTTCATTTACTTTGGCTTTAACTGCGTTGCTTTCCAATGCAAAACCAATACTCTCAGCACTTCCAGCTTTAAAATTGTTTACCCCTACTACTTTCCCCGTTAAATCTATTAAAGGCCCTCCTGAATTTCCAGGATTCAATGGAACATCAGTTTGAATATACTCATTTAATCCATTAGGACCCTCTCTATTCAATGCAGAAATAATTCCTTCAGTTACACTAAAAGATAATCCTAAAGGATTTCCTATGGCAATAACTTTTTTTCCAACCTGCAAATCATCCGAATTAGTCAATTCCAAATAATCAAAATTTCCCTCAACTTTAAGTACAGCCAAATCTCTTTGAGTATCATATCCTACTAGACTAGCAGAAATAATTCGTTTATCATATGTAAAAACAGAAATAGTTCTAGCTCCTTCAATAACGTGCTGATTAGTAACCACATATCCATCAGAACTTACAAAAAATCCAGTACCTGCCGAAATATCTGTGCCTATACTAACAACCGCTTTTACAGAATCTTCAATAACGCTAGAAAAATCTCCGCTCGTACTTTTTAGCAGAGTTATTTCTTTCAAAGCATCTGCCTGGCTCTGCTCTTGTTGAGCAATGGCTAAAGAAATTTCTTGAAAATTATTTCTATTAATTCCTTGATAATTTTCAATCAAATCGCTAAGATTAGAATCAGATGCATTCATTTCAATTCTCAAATTATTTATTTCAACATTTAATTTGCTAACCTTTCCAATCAAACTAACAAAACTAACAATTTGAATTATAACCAAAATGACAACTAAAGTATAAAGTACATTGTGATGTTTAGGCATACTTATTTTTAAGAAAAGATGTTTTTATATCTTATGCAAAAGAATATATAATTAATTAACCTTCCAAAGTAGATGAATATTGTATTAACTGAACATGCACGAGAACGGTTAAAGAAAAGAAAAATAACATTAGAAGAAGTAAAACTAGCCATTAATTCTCCAGATAGTTTAAGAAAAGAAGGAGGAAAATACATTGCAGAAAAACACATTGGTCGAGCTAAGATAGAAGTTGTTTTTGAAAAAGATAATTATATAAAGGTGATAACTATTTATTATATACCATGAAAATAACTTTAGATAAGGACGCAGATGCTATGTATATTGAGATGAGTAACGAAGCATTTGCCAAAAATAAAAAGATAGATGGAGAAACTATAATTGATTTAGATAAGGAAGGTAAAATTATAGGGATTGAGATATTAAACGTAAGCAAAAGAATGCATAAGGACTTCTTATCAAATATAAGTTTTCAGAACTTAGCAACTAATTAATTTTTTATCTCAAAACCTATATAAACAACTCTTTTCTCTTCTGTCTATGAAAATTCACGCAATAGGAGGTTATGATGAGGTAGGCAAGAACATGACTGCCCTAGAAATTGGAGAAGACGTTATTCTTTTTGATGCAGGATTATTTCTTCCAGCAATAACTGCCGTTTCAGAACAGGAAAAAAGAAAGCACGAACAGGGAATGCGCTCAATTGGAGCATTACCCAATGATTTATACTTAGAAAAACACGGACTTGCAGGAAAAGTCAGAGCAATCTTAATTTCTCATGCTCACTTAGATCATGTAGGTGCAGTGCCTTATGTTGCTCCAAAATATAAGGTTCCAATTTTAGGAACTCCATTTACTATGGAAGTTTTAAAAGTACTCATGGCAGATGAAAATCAAAAAATTCCAAATAAAATAATCTCCATTCCTATGAACGGAAGTTACACTATAAAAGGAAAAAATGAATATAAAGTAGAATTTCTAAACATGACTCACTCAACAATTCAATCTTCAATAATCGCAGTTCACACTCCTGAAGGAGTTGTTCTTTACGCAAATGATTACAAGTTAGATAACTCTCCAGTTTTTGGAGATAAACCAAATTATCACAGACTAAAAGAACTTGCAAAACAGGGAGTAAAAGCAATAATTGTAGATTGTTTATACGCTCCTGATGATAGAAAAACTCCTTCTGAAAAAATCGCCAAAGGACTTTTAGAAGATGTCCTTTACACAACCGACCATCAGTCAAAAGGAATGTTAATTACTACATTTTCTTCTCATATTGCAAGATTAAAAACTATTACTGAACTAGGAAAAAATATCGGAAGAAAAGTTGTTTTTCTTGGAAGAAGTTTAAGTAAATACACTCTCGCGGCAAGCAACGTAAACATGGCACCTTTCAAAAAAGACATTCAAGTTTTAACCTACAAAAGGCAAATGGAAAAAGTTTTGAAAAAGATAAACTCAAACAAATCAGAATATCTTATTGTCTGCACAGGGCATCAAGGAGAACCTGGTTCAATTCTAGACAGAATCTCCAGAGACAATATGCCCATCAAATTATCCAAAGAAGATCATATCATATTTTCTTCAAAAACAATTCCTTCACCAATAAATGAATTGAATAGGCAACAATTAGAACAAAGATTAAAGAAACACCAAGTTAGAATTTTTGATAATTGTCACGTTTCAATCTTGCCCGATACTGAGATTGCAATATACCAAAATAATCAATTAGTTCTTAAAGAGATATCAAAATTAACTAGAGAAGAAGGAAATTCATTAGACATTCCTGCATTTAGTGAACAAGATTTCAAAATAAAAAAATACAAAGCAAAATTAATAGAACATAATTACAAAGGTAAGATATTCAAAATAAAAACTAAATCTGGCAGAAGTGTCTCAATAACTTCAGGACATAGTTTATTTAAGTTAGAAAAAGGAGAAATAGTCTCTGAAAAGGGAGATAATCTTAAATTAGGCGATTTCTTAGCCATTCCCAAGTCATTGCCTTTGTTTAAAGAACTTAAAAAAATTAATTTAGAAAAATATTTTGACTTTTCAAACAATCATTTCTCAATGAATAACAAACAAATATTTTATAATAAACTCCCCATTTTATCTAAAAATCAATTATTAGATAAAGATTTTGCGCGTCTTTTAGGTTACTATTTAGCAGAAGGTTCGTCTCCGAGGCACATATCTATTGTTATTAATAAAAATGAAAAAGATTTAGCAGAAGAAATTATCACTTCTTTAAAAAAATCTTGTTTTCTTTCAAATCAGCATATTGCCGAAAGAGGAAATGCTTTAGAAATTACATTTGGATCAAGAGGTTTAGGAAAGATATTTAAAGAATGGTTTGGGGAAAATGCAAAAAGTAAGAAAGTCCCAAGTTTCATTTTTTCATCAAATAACAACTTTAAACTAAACTTTTTAGGAGCATATATCAACGGAGATGGTTGCATTGATAAAGGAAAAGATCATTTCAGAATTAGGATAAAGACTGCTTCTAAAAAACTAGCATCAGACTTAATATACCTTTTTGGACAAGTTGGAATTTATGCAAAGTTTGATCACATTTATGTTCAAAAACCAAGATATATAGCAGGAAACAAAAAATTAACGGGAGAGACTCGGGCATATGTAATAAGAATTCAAAATATTGAGTATTTAAGAAAACTTGCCCCATTTCTTTCTGAAAAATTTAATACTCAAATTCAACAAAAGATTAAATTAAATAATTTTTCTCAGCAGTTTCCACCAGAAGCATTGCCTTTATCTAAGATAGACTTTAGTGAAGTAACAGCAATAAAAAATAGTTTTTTAAATGATATAATCAAATATAGAGAAAAGTCAAAAAAGAGAAGAAATAGCATAAGCATTAACTTACTAAAATCTCAATCAACAAATATTTCTGGTTTTACAAAAAAGATATTAGATGGAGATATGTTATTTGATGAGATAAAAGAGATTTTAGAAGAAAATTATAAAGGTAAGGTTTATGACTTGGAAGTTCCAGAAGTTCAGAATTTTATCGGTGGTTTCGGAGGGATAATGCTTCATAATTCAGGACATGGAGGCAGAGAAGATTTAAGAGATTTATTAAAATTAACAAATCCCGAACATGTAATTCCTTCGCACGGAGAACTAAAAAAAAGAGAAGCTGGCGCCCTCCTTGCCGAAGAATTAGGATATAAACGAACGAAAACAATTCATCTTGTAGATAACGGAGGATTTATTCATATATGAATGAAGATTTAATCGGAGGAATAAGAAATGCACTCGAAAGAGGTTATTCTTTAGACAAAATAATTTCAAGTTTCATAAATGCAGGTTATTCTCCAGAAGAAGTTCAAGACGCCGCAAAAGTATTCTCTTCAGGAGCTTCAAATTTAATTTCTCATCCTATCCCTGCTCCTAATCTTTCTACCCTTCCACAAAAACTTACTTCAACCCCCATCTCCACACCAATTAAAGAACCAATTAATCTTCCTAAACAAAATCTTATTCTTCAAAAACCTGGAACACTTCCAATTAGACAAACTCCTTTTTCGCCTCAACTTTCTCCAATTATGCCCAGTCCTCAAAATTCTCCAGGAATGCTTTCTGCCCCAACTCCTTCAACTCCGTATTATCAACCTAACTCCAAGAAATCTTCTAAAGGAACAATTTTCCTACTAGTATTTCTTTTACTATTTCTCTCTGCACTACTTGCAGGATTAATTCTATTTAAAGACAAAATTGCTCAAATCCTAGTATCCTAAAGTCTTTTATATAACTCTAATTCAGATATTCTATGGAAAAACTCGCTCTAATTGTTCCAGCTTACAATGAAGAAAAAAGAATAGAAAAAATGCTTTTAGCATATTCTTCCTATTTCGAATCATTAAAAAAGAAAAAGGTAATAGATTATAATATTTTAGTGGTAATTAATAATACGCAAGATAAAACTGAAGAAAAAGTAAAACTCATAGAAAAGAAGAATCATAATATTTCTCATTTCGTTCTAAAAGAAAAAGGTAAGGGCAATGCAATTATCCAAGGATTCAATAGGGCATTAAAATCAAACTCTTCGCTCATAGGATTTGTAGATGCCGATCTTGCAACTACTCCTGAGTCTTTCTATGACTTAATTCTTAATATTAAAGATACAGACGGAACAATAGCAAACAGACACCATCCTTTTTCAAAAATATTCTCTAAAGGAAATTATCTGAGAAAGATTCTAAGTAAAATTTTAAACATTTTAGTATTTATACTATTTTCATTTCGTTACTCAGATACTCAATGTGGAGCAAAATTATTCACTCGTTCCGCAATAGAAAAATTAATTCCAAAATTAAGTGAGAAGGGATGGATTATTGATATCGACTTGCTATATCAGTCTAAACTTCTGAATCTAAATATCCAAGAAGTTCCTACTATTTGGTATGAAGTAAAAGGAAGTAAACTTAATCCTCTAATTGATTCAATTAATATGTTGTTGGATATAATAAAATACAGGTTAAAATTAAAATGATATACTCTCCAAGAGAAGATTCATTTCTTTTAGAAAAAGAAGTAAAAAAATATTCCAAAGATAAACAAGTTCTAGACATGGGTACTGGTTCAGGAATTCTCGCTTTAGCTTCAAAAAAAGCCGGAGCAAAATCAGTTTTAGCAGTAGATATTAATTCTGAATCCATAAAACTTTTAAAAGAAAAAGGAATTTCTGCGATTAAGTCAAATTTATTTTCAAAAGTAAATGGAAAATTTGATTTAATAATTTTCAATCCTCCCTATCTACCAGAAGACGCTAGAGAGGGCAAAGAATTAAATCTCATTAATTCCGGAGGCAAAGAGGGTGACGAACTAATTCTAAAATTTCTCAATCAATCCATAAATCATCTAACAAAAAATGGAATAATTCTCCTACTAGTCTCTTCTCTAACTCCTCAAAATAGAATTAATACTCTGTTCTCAAAACTAAATATCGAAAAAACAATTCTTTCAACTCAAAAATTCTTTTTTGAAGAACTTCAAGTTTGGAAGATAACCTCAAAGTCCAAATTAAATAAGTCCAAAAATAATTTACTTAAACCTTTTAACTTCGGAGAAAATACTGAAAAATTAAGTAAAAACATCAAGGCTATACTTTATGAATAAAACTGAGATTGCCCCTTTTTAAAATCTGTAATTCGGCAGGTTTAAAACTATTCAAAATTAAATTTTAATATGGAAAATCAAGAATTAATGCAAAGAACTCAAGAAATGGCAGGTCATGCAGAACAATTAGAACAACACTGTCAATTTCTCGATCAACAAATTACCGAGATGGAAAACTTTCATTCAAACTTCGAAAATTTAGATTTTCAACCAAAAACCAAGATGCTTTCTTCCTTAGGCAAAGGCGTTTTTATAGAAACTCAATTGGAATCAAACAATATTTTTGTAGAAGTGGGCGCAGGAGTAATCATAAAAAAGAAACCAGAAGAAGTATCCTTAGTTCTAGAACATCAAATCAATGCTCTTAAACAATCCAGAGAATACTTCGGCGAACAACTCTCTTTAATTTCAACACAATTAGAAAAGATGATGCATGATTTAGATAATCGAATGAATATCTCTTCTAGGTGGCTACATCCCAAATAGATTTTTGAATAGAAATCTAGATCATTAAATGCAAAT
>JBBSYD010000004.1:0-8291 GCA_038045425.1 Nanobdellota archaeon
TATATGTATTAAGTATATAAAACCTTTTGTTTGTCGTCTAAGCTTTATAGTTACTATATAAATATTCCTATTTGTTACTATTATTAAGTTACATACTTATACATATAAGTGTTTTATCAGGAGAGTGAGGTTTTGATTTAAGGAAAATGTTTATATTCTGGTATTGGCTAAATGAAGTATGTTAATGAAAACTCATTTGGCTTTCGGGATGATTGGATTTCTAATATTATTGCCAGAAGTGAGTCATAAGTTAATTTTCTTTTTTGGGGTTTTAGTTGCAACGTTGTTGCCCGATATAGATAGTTATAATTCTTATTTGGGAAATAGATGGTATCTTCGACCCTTTCAGTGGGCGACTAAACATCGAGGAGCATTACATAGTTTTACTTTTTGTATTTTAGTTTCGATTGGTTTTGCTTTTTTTATTCCTATTTTGGCATTGCCTTTCTTTTTAGGATATAGCATTCATTTGTTTTCCGATAGTTTTACTCATGAAGGGATTCGTCCATTTTGGCCTTTGAAAGACGAATGTACTGGAAAAATAAAAGTAGGTGGGACTATTGAGCAAGGATTATTTTATGGAGCTTTATTAGTTTGTGTTATATTGTTTATTAGATTTTTTATTTAAATTTAATGATAATTTATCTTCTTTAAAATGTGTATATTAAAGAGATAAAATATTTATAAACCGAAGAGGGATGATTTTTGAATGGTTGCTAAGAAAGCTGAAGAAGAAAAAAAGGGAGCTGGTGCAGATATTGAGCAAATGGAGAAGAAAGTAAAGAAAGAGGATGACTCTGATGAGAAGAAATTAACAGATATCCCTGGCATTGGTCCAGGAATTGCGGCTAAGCTTGAAGCTGCAGGAGTTTATGATTTAATGGGCTTGGCAGTTATGAGCCCAGGGTCTTTATCCGATATGGCTGGAGTTGGAGAGGCGGTTGCTAGAAAAGCAATTCAAGCGGCGAGAGGAATGATGAATCTTGGGTTTATGGCTGGAGATGAGTTTGCTAAAAAGAGAGAAGATGTGGGTTATATTACAACTGGAAGTGTGAATTTGAATGGACTTCTGGGAGGAAGAGGGATAGAAAGTAAAGCACTTACGGAGGCATATGGTGCCTTCGGAAGTGGGAAATGTGTGAGCAAAGATACAAATGTATGTTATTTTAATGATACTAGAATGCATGTTGAATCTATTGAAGAGACTTATGAAAAATATAAAAAAAAGGATAGTGAACAAAAGTTTGAAACTGGTTTTAAGGTTCCTGTTTCGACTGTTAAGGTTCTTGCGTGGAATGAGGGTAAATTTAAAATTACTTCTGCAAGTCATTTATATAAAGAAAAAGTTAATAATTTATATCTTGTAAAAACTAAAAGAGGAAGAGTATTGAAAACTACTGGAATGCATCAATTGCTTAGTTTTAATAATGGAGTATCTTGGAAAAAAGTTGGACTTCTTAGTAAAGGAGACTTAATAGCAAGTCCAAAATCTTTTGATTTTGAAAGTGAATCGGTTTATGATGTTGATGATGCATATTTTTTGGGGCTGTTTGTAGCAGAGGGTAGTGCAAATCCTTTTTCAATATCTATCTCAGATGAAGTGATAAAAGATTGGGTTTGTACTTATGTTCAGAGAAAATTTGGATATCTTCCTACAGTCAGAGTCGACAATAGAAATCCTATTCCTGTTTATTGTATTCTTCTTAGAAAAGATACTTGTGTATTAATGGATGGGCTAGATACTAGCAATTCTTCTACTAAGTTTATTCCAGAAGCGATATTTTTATCGAGTAAAGAAATTATCTTCTCATTTTTGGGAGGATATTTAGACGGGGATGGAGAAGTTTCAAAAGACGATATATCGGCTACTACTAAAAGTGTTAAATTGGCAAGCCAGCTTACTTATCTTCTTTTAAGAGTTGGAATATCTGCAAGTATTTGTAATAAAATTGTTGATGGAGTAAATTTCAAGATAGTGAGAATATCTGGAGAAGATAGGGAAAAGTTAAAGGAGATTAAATTTAAAATAAAGAAATTTAATTGTAATATTTTGAATAGTTCTTATGGTTATCCTAGAAAAATAGTTGATTTTTTAAGCGAGTTATATTCTGAGAGCATTGGCGGAAATAGAGGTAGGTTAAGAAAATCAGTTGGAAAGAGTAACGGAGATACGGGATATTTTAATTTGGTAGGTTCATCGAATTCAAACGTGATAAACACAAAAACTTTGAGTAGTATAGAAAGAATTTTTGAAGGACAAAAGAATGAATTCGTAAGGATAGTAAATCTATTGGTTAATTCGCCTTTTTCAATTGATTTATTAAAGGAATTTTATGCTGTTCTTCCTTTTGCATTTAACAGTTTAGCTGAAAATATGGGTTTAAAGAAGTCAAGTATTCGTAATTATTATTCTAGAAAGATACCTTCAAACAAAATGGAGTTATTAAAGAATCTTATTTTGAACGAATTGAGAACTAGAATAGATACAATAGTTCTTGCTTTGGAATTGATTGGCGAGATAAAATTATTTAATTGGGATGTTGTAGAAAGTGTAGAATTAGTGAATTATAATGATTTTGTTTACGATTTTGTTGTACCTGAAGGACATTCATTTATAGGTGGAAATATGCCTACTATGATGCATAATACTCAATTAGGGTTGACCTTGGCTGTGAATGTGCAATTGCCTAAGGAGCAGGGAGGAGTAAATGGGAAGGCAGTATTTATTGATACTGAAGGAACATTTAGACCTGAAAGAATAAGACAGATTGCTGAAGGAATGGGAGCAAATCCTGAAAAAGTTTTGAAAAATATTTTAGTTGCAAGAGCATTTAATTCAGATCATCAGATATTATTGATTGACAAGATTTCTGAAATGATTAAGGAGGGAGAGCCTATTAAATTAATTATTATTGACTCTTTGACTGCACATTTTAGGGCAGAATTTGCTGGAAGAGGACAATTGGCAGATAGGCAACAGAAATTGAATAGATATTTGCATAATTTAATGAAGATGGCAGAGTCTTATAATTTGGCAGTTTATGTTACAAATCAGGTAATGGCTAATCCTGCAATGATGTTTGGAGATCCGACTACTGCGGTTGGGGGGAATATTGTGGGGCACGCTTGTTTAACTGGGGATTCTTTGATACAATTGGCTGATGGAAGTTTAATTGAAATTGAGAAGATGAAGAATCATAAGGTTGTTTGTGGAGATTTTAGTAATCTTGATGTTTGTAAGAGTGATTCTGAACAGGTTTTTGTTAATCCAGATGTTCGCAAAATATTAAATATTAGGACTAATTTGCAGATAAATTGTTCTGAATTGCATAAATTTTTTAGTGTGGAAAATTTTTCGGTGGTTGAGAAAGAAGCAGGAGATTTACATGAAGGAGATTTTGTTGCGCAAATTGGAAAACTTGATTTGGAAGGAGAGGAAAGGCAGATAGCTGAATTTAAGGTTAGAAGAATTGCTAAGCTGGGTAAAGAGAGTGTTGAAACGGTGAAGTCTAATTTAGAGAGTTTTGGAACTTCTCGAGAGGAGATTTGTTCTAAAATAGGAATTACTTCTCGGCAGTTTAGAAGAGTATTAAATCAAGAGTATCCTACTTCGTTTGATGTTTTGAATAATTTACAAAATTATTTTGGAAATGGACAAATTTTAGAAATTATTCCTGTTTTTAGTAATAAACATCATAATATTGTTATGCCCGGGGTTTTGAGTCCTCAATTAGCTCAGATATTTGGATATTTTATTGGAGATGGAGGTTTTGAACAGAGGAGTTTAAGGTTTAGAGATGCAAGAATTCAGGTTTTGGAGAGTTATCAAAGTTTGTTTAAAGAAGTTTTTAATGTTCAAGGAAGTATAACTAAAGTTACAAATAAAAATTGTTTTAGCTTAAACATAAATTCTGTGGAGATTAGAGAACTTTTTGATTTTATGTATCCTACAATATTAAATGAGATTGCTAAATCTAAAATAGAAGTGGTAAATGCATTTGTTAGAGGATTTGTTGATGCTGAAGGACATATAAATAAAAAGAGGGCGCATATAACTGTTGCGCAAAAAGAACAGAAGATTTTGAAGTATATTCAGATGTTTTTGTTGCGAAGTGGAATAAGAAGTACTATTAAGTTTGATATCGGGAGAACGAAAATTAGTATATTAAGAATTGCGGATAGGGATGTTGAGGGATATTTAAAGATTGGATTTAGTGCAAAAGATAAACAACAGAGATTGATTGAATGTGTTCAAACGAGTAAATTAAGTTATTCTTATGATATGATGCCTGTTAGAAGAGAAGAGTTGAATGAATTAATTAAGGCGTGCGGGCTTGTTTCAAGTAAGGTGATTAAGGTTAGGACTAAAGATTATCAATGGGTAAGTAGAAAAGAACTGGCTTATGCGCTGAAGTGTTTAATGAATTGTGAAGTTTTTGATAGACAGATAAAACAAAAAATTGATTTTATTTCTAGTTTGTTAAATAGTAATATTCGATTTGAAAAAATACGAGAGATAAGGACTTTTGATAATTCTGGAGAGAAGTTATATGATTTTTCTGTGCCCGATGCGAAGAATTATGTTGCAAATGGATTTATGGTGCATAATTCGACTTTCAGAATGTATTTCAGAAGAGGAAAGCAGGGAAGTAGAGTGGCTAAATTAATTGACTCGCCTAATCTTCCGGATAATGAAACTATATTTTTTGTAACCGAAAAGGGTGTCAAGGACGAAGGAGCTTAAATTTTCTTGAGGTGATTTATGGACAGAGGAGATTCTAGTTGTCATGCATATAGACGCACAGGAGATAATGTGGGAATTTGTTGGGGTAAATTCGTTGAGAGACATGGAAGGGATGAATCTATTTTGGAAGGATTGAAATATCATGAGACTAGAGGATTGAGATGCGAGGTAATAAGTTTGAGGCAGTGTGAGAGACATAGCGGTGTGGCTGGAGCGATTGCAGGGAATAGATATAGAAGTCAGGTTTAATTGTTAGCTTATTAAATATAATTGAAAGTAATTATCTGATGTTCGATTTTGATATGGATTCGATGAAGATGTTTTAGATAATATAAATTGAATATAATTATCTGATGTTTGACTTAGCTGTTTTAATGCTAAGAAAACTTTCAGTTTTCGAGGTGTTCAAGAATATAAAATTCTTGACATGCTGAAGATTATTTTATTTAGTATAAACTGAATGTAATTATCTGATGTTCGACTTTTAATTAGATATTGTACTGAATAGGATTTATTGAATTGAAGTAATATTATTGACTAAAGAAATTAAGTTATATCTGGGCATAAAATTAATTATTATTCAAACACAAGTTTTATTTGAAAAGTGTTCGGAAAATACTTTTTTAAAAGAATTGAATAATATTTAAGGAAGAATGCCTGTTCCCAATTGAGGAGTGGTTGTTCCTGCTTCGGATTTATAATAATCTTTCTTTTCAAATCCAAATATACTTGCTAGGATTTTTCCAGGGAATAATCCCGTTGCAGTGTTATAGGATTGGATTGACTCAATGTATCTTCCTCTAGAAGTTGCAATTCTGTTTTGAGTTCCAGATAGCTCATCCATTAATTGAGTGTATTGGGCTGATGCTTGAAGTTGAGGATAGTTTTCTGCTACTGCTGAAACGAAAGCTGAAATTCCATTATTCATTTGTTGTCCTGCTGCATCTTTTGCTAATTGAGATGAAGCTCCTACATATGCGGTTCTTGCGGCAATTACATCTTTGACGAATTTGGTTTCAACGCTAACTGAACTTGAAACTATTGAAACTAAATTAGGAATTTTATCTGCTTGAGTTTGATATTGATTTTCGACTTCGCTCCATTTTCCATCTACATCTTGTTCGGCTTTGTAGAATTTGTTATATCCTGAGATTGCCCAGCCTACAAGAAGTAATGCAATTGCTCCAAGAACTATTAAGATTATTGCTAATGTGCCTAGTAAACCTTTTTTATTCATGTGGTATCTTATCATTTATTGTTTAAAAACCTTCTGAATGGTTTTTAGTTTGTGTTAATTGGGATTATTATCTAATGTCTGATTTGAATAAGGGATTAGAGAATTAAAGCTTTTTATTAATTGAAATCTTGTTGTAGAAGATAATAATTATCTGATGTCGAATTTAAATATGATTATTGTTGAAAAGATTTTATTCTGAAGATATCTTAAGGCATACAATTTACAATTGTTTTTTAGGAATTAGCTGTTGTTTGTCTTGAATAATGTTATGTTCTAAAGAGGAGATATTGAATTGAAATATAGGATGTTGAATAAGTTAATTACTGATTTTTGGCATAATTATATTTTATCTTCCTGCGCCTCCGCCTCCGAAGCCACCACCGCCGAATCCTCCTCCGCCTCCAAAACCTCCAATTCCTCCTGAACTTTTGTTGCCTCTTCCTCCAAGGAGAATACTTACTAACATTCTGGCTATGAAATCTGCAAAGAAGAAATCCCAGAAATCAAGGAATCCTTTTTTCTTTTTTCTTGATGAAATGAGATATGCAAAAATTCCTATAAATATTACAAATCCGATTATTAGGGAGATAAATGAGTAGTTTATTTTTGGAGTTGCTTGGCCTGAGAGAACTTCTTCTTTATTGTCTAGAATTACTTGGGCATATGCTTTTGATGCTTCAATTATTCCTTCCGAGATGTTTCCTGAATTTTTTAGAGGTACATAGGTTTCATCTAATATTCTTCCTATTTTTCCATCTGGAAGAATTCCTTCTAATCCATATCCAGTAGCGACATAGATTTTATTTATATCTTGAACATAGAGAATTACTAGTCCGTTGTCTTTGTCTGATTTGCCTACTTTCCAGGTTTGTCCTAGTAATACCGTATAGGATGCAATGTCTTCTCCGTTAATTGTTTGCATGGAGATGAAAGTTATTTCTGCTGTTGTTTCAGTGTCTATGGCTGAAAATATGCCTAAAAGTTCTCCTTGCTGAATCTCTGAGAGAATATTTGCAAAGTCGTTTACGTATTTGTTTTGGGGAGAGGGAAGAGATTGAGCGTGGACTAGGGAGAATGAGAGGAGAATTAAGGTTATTATTAATAGAGGGATTTTGTTGTTCATGTTAATTGATGGAATTTAGGGTTTTTATTTCCTATCCTCTGAATGATAGCGCTCCCACGAGGAATTGAACCTCGCCCTCAACCTCCGCAAGGTTGCATTCTATCCGATAAACTATGGGAGCTTGGAATTAGATGTTTTAACCGGTATTAAAAATGTTGGGTTTTGATAAATGCTAAGTGGGGAAGATTTTTAAGATGCTGATGATTAGGATAATCGTAAAGGAGGAAGATTAATGGAATTATTTTCAATTGGATTGATTGTTATTGCAATTGGATGGATTATTCAAGCGTATTTCTTATTTAAGGGTAAAAAGGAAATAAGAACGTGTTTCATTGTTTTGTATATCTTAGGTGTGGCTGTTCTGCTTTTTGCAGATTATCAGGCAACTCAAAAGGTATCTTATTTTGAACTTATCACGCTTATTGCAGCACTGTTATCTCTGATTAAGTTGATTGGAATGAAGTAGTGTTATTGATTTATTTTTATTTTTTTATAATTTTCGAGTATTTGATGAACTAGATTTTTAGAAGTGTTTATCTAATTCTTTAGTATATTTATGAAGTTCAGAATCTCCGAACCAAAGTTGAATTTCTCTTTCTGCGTTTTCTGGAGTGTCGGAAGCGTGAATGAGGTTTCTTAGAACTCTTTGTTTTTTATCTGCAAGAGCATAGGATTCAATCATTGCGAAGTCACCACGGATTGTTCCAGGTTGAGCTGAACGAGGTTCTGTTGAACCAACCATTTTTCTTATTATTTCTACTGCATGGGGGCCTTCAATAACTAATGCCACAACTGGACCTTCTCTTAGAAATCTCATGTTCCAGGATTGAATTGTTTTTCCAATGTCTAGGTGATCTTTATAAGGGAATTTCTTTCCTTCTTTTTCATATCCTGCTTTGGTTTTATCATAAACTTGTTGTGCCCAGACTTCATCTAGATGATAGTGTTTTTTTGCAAGTTCTTCTGTTGCCCAAACCATTTTCATTCCCGTTATTTTTAATCCTGAATCCTCAAATCTGGAAATTAGTTTTCCAATTAAATTTCTTTGGACTGCATCTGGTTTAAGCAAAACTAGTGTGTGTTCCATGAGATGTTTCTGGAAGGAGGGGTTTTAAAGATTTTGGTTTTTTAGCAGTAGATGAGCTTTTCCTAGTACAGGCTCATCTATAATCAATAATTCCAAGATT
>JBBSYD010000005.1:0-4223 GCA_038045425.1 Nanobdellota archaeon
TATTTGCATTTAATGATCTAGATTTCTATTCAAAAATCTATTTGGGATGTAGCCCATCTCCCCCATTTCTTTTTAACCATGCGTTTTTTACTTCATTTGCTTCTTCTCTGTTTTTTGCCAAGATGTATACATGAGAACCTCGTAATCTTGACGTTGATTTTGGCAAATAAAACTGAATAGCTTCATATAATTGTATTTTTCCACGCCTTATTTCTGGGCTTCCAGAAGAATAACTGATTTGTCCTATATTTTTTCTCATCATAATCTTCTCTAGTTTATATTTAAATCAATTACTATTCTGTAATATATATGATTTATTTCCAAACAACCAAGTAATATTTGCCTAAATAACTCTATTTTTTCATCACCGATTTATTTATCTCCTTAGCCAAATTCAACGGCTTATCAGATTGCCAGACATTTCTTCCTATTGCCAGCCCGCTAATACCCGTTTTCATAACTTCCTTAGCGTTTTCAACGAACTTATCATCCTCAACTTTCAATCCCCCCGCAACAACAACCTTACATCTTCCAGCAGCTTTTACTGCCCATTTCAAATCATCCAAATTTCCATTATATCTTATCTTAACAATATCTGCTCCTATCTCCAAACCAACTCTTGTTGCATAAGCCATCATAACTCTAGTTGAATCATCCTTTATGCTTTTTCCTCTAGGATATATCCAAGCAATAATTGGAATTCCCTTAGCATGCGCCTCTTCCTCAATTTTATCAAACTCCTGCATCATCTCACTCTCATGTTCACTTCCAATGTAAACCGTATATCCCACCGCCGAAGCACCAAGCTCAATCGCCTCTTTCACAGAACAAATTTGTCTTGATATTGGTTCTCCTCCAACAAGAGCAGTTTTTCCATTCAATTTCACAATTAACGGCACCTTACTTTTTTTAATTTCCTTTTGATATTTTTCAGCAATTCCCTTTTGAAAAACAACAGCATTGAATTTTCCCTTGCGAGCAATTTCAAGAATATAAAGAGGATCAACATTCTTATCATTAAAATCCGAAGACGGCCCATGCTCTAATCCCTGATCATAAGCAAGGAACATTGCTCTTCCGCTTTTCATTATTTTATTTATTTTTATTGTTTTCATCTCTTTTACCTATTTATATCCATACTTCCTACCTTAATAAACTTCTTGCCATCAAACAGAAGTTTATCAGAATATTTACTTTTTAAAATATCTCTAGTTTTTCTATCAATTTTTCCTTTAATAAAAAAGCCAATAAAATAAGGATTCTTCAATAAATCATTCTCAACATTACTTATAATTTCAGGAGACTTTGAAGTCAAATAGTATTTCAATACATCTCTCTTTGAATAAGGATATCTCATAAATAAATTCTTTTTAAAGCTCTTAATAATTTTGAATAATTTTTTCTTATGAGGATACTCTAAAATAAAATTATACAGCTCTTTTTCAACTTTCCAGAATTCAAACATTTTCCTTACTTTTCCCTCAAACTTTTCATGATAATATTTATACATAATTAATTTGGTTTTATTAGTTATCTTAGCAAACTTATCTAAGTAAGGTTTGTCATTCTCATACAAATAATCGATAATCCCTTTATAACTTCTAAAACCTATAGAATTTTTATAATATCGAGTATTTTTTAAAAAATCGATATCAAAAATTAGATTAAATTTCCAATTATACACTACAGAATAGACAAAACTCAAACTATAAAATATGCAATTATCCGTTCCTAAAAATCTTTCCAAATAAGGAGTCTTTTTACCAGAATTATGATTTTTAGGTAATTTAATTTTTCCATCCTCTAGTATCCTATTAAAAACCTTAACGTCATGAACGGCATGCACCAAAACAGGATTTCCAACTTTTTTTACAAATAATTTCGATAAAGCCCATCTTTGAGTAAATTGTTTATCTAAAGATTTTACTTGATTTTTGAAAGGATCTCCTTTCATTTTCTCCCCTTCACCTTCATTATCTCCCAATATCCTTCTCTATCTGAACCTATCCTCTTAATAAGTCCTTCTTCTTTAAGTTTATTAATATTCCATTCTATTCCTCTTCTGGTCAATCCTGTTTTTACAGATAATTCTTCTTGAGTAACTCGGGAATTATCTTTTATTAGTTGTAATATTTTCTCCACAGTTTTCTCCACAGTTTTCTCCCCTTCAGTCAATACAACTTGGGGGGTAACAGGTTTCATTTCTTCCTCGCAATTACCATAAAGTGCATACTTGTGTCAACAATAGAAGGTTTAGTACAAACCGCATAGTGTAACTTCATCCAATTCTTCCAAGCCTTTCTGTCCTTAGCTAATTCATTTATTGCAATCTGATTAGCGCTAGATAATCCTTCCAAGCCAACATTTTCCACAAAACTACAATTCTTAGGAAGAATTCCTTTTAGTTCATCCAATTCAAAATAATGAGAATATCCATGTTCGCCCATACTAGCAGAACCCCACATATAATCATCTCCATCAAATGCCCATTCTTTAAAATGTTTGTCCATTCTTATTTCGTTAACACTTCTTGAGGGAGAAGACATAATACTTCCATATTTTCCCATAACTGATACAAATATTGGTGCCTTTTTCTTAGCTACTCTTACCAATTCATTCAATGCCTTTTTTCTCTTGCTCTCAGGATTAACATGACTCAAAGGCCCACCTAAACAAAGTACTGCATCAAATGTCGCTGATTCAAATCTAGAAAGATCTGCAATAGAACCTTCAATTATCTCTTCAATTTTATTTTGAACTTTAGCTTCTCTTATTTTTTCTTTTGCAAGCTCTAAATTTGCAGGAACCAAATCCAACAAAACAACACTATATCCTAATTTAGCTAATTCAATAGAATATCTTCCAGGTCCTCCTCCCGCATCAAGAATTAAACCTCCATTTGGTAAATACTTTTTCAAAAATCTCATCGTAGTATCAAATTCTAATTGATGAAACGGATCTCTTACTAATCTTCTCCATTCTCTTTCAGTATTTCTAGTGTAAATCTCTTTTGTAATTCTTATTTCTTTGCTCATTTCTTCCCCTTCATTATCTTCCTATATTCAGATACGCTGTCCTTCATAAACTTCTTCATTCCCTCTTTTGTCTTCTCATGTTTAGCTTCATTCTTTAAAACATCAAATGAAACAGTAGCAATATCTGTTCCAGCAGAAAAAACATCTTCCAGTTGTTGTCCATTTCTTATGCTTGCAGCAATTATTTCACATTGAACTTTATTCTTCTCAAACAGTTTAGCAATTTTTTGCACCAATTCTACTCCCGAATGAAGTCCTTCATATTCAATTCTCTTTCCATCTTTCTTTATTCCTTCAACAGGAAAATAATCTTTCTTTTCAAACTTAATTCCATTTTTCTCTCTCAAATAATCATCAAATCTTCCCACAAATGGACTTACATATCTCGCTCCCGCCTTCGCAGCCAAAATTGCCTGTTCAGGATCGAAAATTAAAGTGCAATTCACCGGAATTCCCTTTTTGCTCAATTCAGAAATTGTTTTTATTCCATCCATATCATTTCCTTTTCCAGTATTTGGGTCAACAGGTATTTTTATTACCACATTTCCAGCAATAGGATTAAACTTATCATACAACTCCTGCCCTTCTCTAACCATTTCCTTAAAATTATTTCCCGTAACCTCAAGACTTACTGACTTGCCAGCCATAACTTTCAAAACATCACAAATATAATCTTCCATTGAAAATTTTCCCCCCCCTTTTTTATACTTATCAACTGCCTCTTTAATCAAACTAGGATTTGTCGTAACTCCTTCTATTATCCCCCAAGACTCTGCCTCTTTTATTTCTTCAATATCCGCAGAATCTAAGAATATTTTCATTTCATCACCTCATCTATCTTTATCCCTCGAGATATATAAACTTAACCAGATAAACAAATCCTATACTCTAATTTATTTCCTTTTCATGTGCTTTAACGAATTCCCAAGATTTTTCCATAAACTCAGCAAATGAAGTCCTTTTCTCATATATTTCTTGTATATACTTTAACAAAGGTTTTCCTTCTATATTTTTTGATTTCCATTCGTTATAGATTTGAGGTTCATGTTTGAATATCTTTTGAATTCTCTCATCGCCCAAAACTGCTAAAGGAACAATCTCGCTTAACTTCCAAACCAAATGAGGCATTTCAAATTCTTTTTCATCGGACTTTGGAAAAACTTCTTTCCATTTTTCAAACCAAATAAA
>JBBSYD010000006.1:0-7944 GCA_038045425.1 Nanobdellota archaeon
AAGATTAAAACTCACATTATTGACTTGATTATGTGTTAATCATGCAACACAGCATGTTTTGCATAAGGTTTTTAAAGCCTGGATTTATTGCTAGGGGATGGAAAGTAATAAAGAGGAAAAAGTTTCTGGAGGATTTATTAGTCCTAGCAAGGTTAGTTTAGGAAATCCTTGGATGGTTTCTACCATTGTTCTTGGTGTTATTGCTTTAGTATTGATTGGATTTATGACTTTTGGCGGAGTTACTGGAAATGTTGTTAGTGAGAAGAGTGTTAGTGATAGTTTAGTTTCATTTGTTGAAGCACAAGGCGGAAGTTTAACTGTTTTGTCTACTACTAAAGAGAGTGGAATGTATAAGGTTACTGTTAGTGTTGAAGGACAGGAAATGCCTGTTTATGTTTCTCTTGATGGAAAATATTTGATTCCAAGCACTATTCCTTTAACTGCTGATGCTCAAGCAGCTGTAGGCGGTTCTCAACAAGAACAAGCTCCTGTTGAAGTTCCTAAATCTGATAAACCTGTTGCAGATTTCTATGTATTTTCATATTGTCCATATGGGACTCAAATGGAAAAAGCACTTGTTCCAGTTTATAATCTTTTGAAGAGTAAGGCAGACATTAATATTGTAGCTATTGGTGCCATGCACGGAGAGTATGAGCGTCAAGAGTCTTTGAGACAATTATGTATACAAAAGAATTATGGTAAGGATAAATTATTTGCATACTTAGATAAGTTTCTTGTTAATGCAGAAGTTGGTAAATGTAATGGTAATGATGCTTGTGTAGTTCCTTTGATTGAGGCGATATATACTCAAATTGGTATTGATAAGAGCAAGATAAATACTTGTATGCCTACAGAGGGTGCAGCTTTGTATACTGCAGATGGGCAGAAGGCGGCATCATTGGGAATTAGCGGTTCGCCAAGCGTAACTATTAATGGTGTGAATGTGCAAGTTGGAAGAAGTCCAGCATTGGTGCAACAGGCAATATGTTCAGCATTTAATGTTGCTCCAAGTGAATGTTCACAGAATTTGTCAAGTGCTTCTGCATCAGCAGGTTTCGGTTCAACAGCAAGTTCTGGTTCAACAGCAAGTTGTGGATAATAAAATGGAATTAAAAGATTTAAAAGCTGGACAGGGGAAGGTTGATATTGAGGTTATTGTAGATACTAAAGCCGAGGTTAGAACTTTTAATAAATATGGAAAAGATTTGAGAGTATGTAATGCTACCGTTAAAGATGAAGCCGGGGGAAGTATTGTTTTATCTTTGTGGAATGATGATATTGAAAAGATAAATGTTGGAGATAAAATAAAGATTAGTAGTGGTTATGTTTCTGAATTTAATGGACAAAAGCAGTTAAGTGCTGGAAAGTTTGGAAAAATGGAAGTTATTTCTGGAACTGGTGCTAAGACTCATGAACCTAAGGCCGAGAAGAAAGTTGATAAGAAGCCAGTTATAGATTCTGAAGAGATTGAAGAAGTTGAGTTCTAATCACTAGGGATAATGTTTATAATTTAATTGTTTAATAATTTAGTATGCAAATTGATGTAGTAAGTATGAGTATGGCTGAAAGGTTTAATCCTAAAGTTCCCACATTAGCCATTAGAATATTTAGTACTCCTAATTTTAGAAGAGCACCAAGAAGAGAGCTGGATTATAGAGATAAATTTACACATGTTTTGTAATATACTTTTGATGATGTGGGATATCTTGATTTGATTGATGAGAAATGGATGAGGCATCACAAACGTCGGGGTGGAATTATTTTTACTCCTAGAATTGCTGAACAGATATTAATTGATTTTGAACGATATTCTCCTAATTCTGAAGCTTTAATGATTCATTGTTATGCAGGAATAAGTAGAAGTCCTGCTGTGGCTATGGCTTTAAATGCGATATTTAAATTGGGACAGAAAAGAGAATTGGAGAGAGATTATATAGGTAGTCGTAATACCTTTGTTTATGATACTATTATTAGAACGAGAAATGGAGGAAGGGATATTAATTTAAGTTAATTGTTTTTAAAGACTATATGGATTTACGAGAGATATATCAAACGATTATTGGAAGAATGTTTCAATTGGAAAATAAGAAAGATGAAGATGATTTGAGAATGGAACTGTTTGTTCCTAGAGTTTTGGTTGATAATGGGCAGCCCTTGGATTTGAGAGTTAGATATGAGTTTAACGATAGTCAAGTTTCATAACTCTTATAAACACTAAATTTCTATTATTTTTATGAAACAAGTATTACATCCTCTTGAGTATAAATATGATGCATTGGAGCCAGTTATAGACGCTAAGACAATGGAAATTCATCATTCTAAGCATCATTCAACTTATGTTGATAGATTAAACGAGGCCTTGGCTAAGCATCCTGAATTGAAAATGGAATTGGATGAGATGATTTCTAATTTGAATAAAGTTCCTGAGGATATTAGGATTGCGGTTAAGAATAATGGGGGCGGACATTTGAATCATTCTTTATATTGGGAAATTATTACTCCTGATAAAAAGAAAAGAGAGTTTAAGGGAGAAGTTGCAGATGCAATTGTTAAAGAATTTGGGAGTTTTGAAAAGTTTAAGGAATTGATGATTGATTCAGGAATGAAAAGATTTGGAAGTGGATGGGCTTGGCTTGTTTTGAATAAAGGAAAGTTGGAGATTTGTTCAACTGCGAATCAAGATTCTCCTCTTTCTGAAGGAAAGAAGCCATTGTTATGTATTGATGTCTGGGAACATGCTTATTATTTGAAGTTTATGAATAAGCGCATGGATTACTTGAAGGAAATTTGGAATGTTATTAATTGGAAAAAGGTTGATGAATTGTTTTTATAGATAATCCCGTTAATTATGATAGATTTTATACGGGATTCTCTAATAGACATTCTCTAAAATGCACTAACCCAACCACCGAGAATGTCTATAATTGGATGATTATTTATTGATGTTTTCTCCAATGGATAAAAGTTTTTCATATGTTTTGATATCAAGAAAATAGCCACTTTCTGATAATTTTCTTAATAATTCTTTATACTTATTGAAATTTATTATATTTTTGTCTAAAAGGATTAGTAATATGGATGTTGTCCTTATAGGGGTAATATTAAACATATTTGCAATACTAAATCCTTTTTTTTCATCAATTAATAAATTATTTATTCTAAGTTCTTTACACAAAAGAATACATTCTTTTTCTCCTTTGTCTAAATTAGTTACTTCCATAGTTGAATTTGTTTCTCTTATTTTGATAAACTCTTCTTCTATAAGATTTTCTATTAAAAAGACTTCATTTTTTCCTTGTTCCTTTCCTTTAACAATTATTTCATTATATACTTCTTCAGGAATTATTATTTCTTCAAATAAGTCTTTAAGAAAATTAATACATCCGATTTTTGATAAATGTATTAATGGCGTTGAATCAGAGATTGCTTTCATTTTATTTTTTAGATAATTTTTTAACTATCTCTAAATCTTTTTCAATGTCTTCTGGAGAAAGTCCTATCCAATCAATTTTTTTATCTTTAACTATATCCATCATTTCCCAGATAGATACTTTTGCCATTTCTGCTGCTTTTCCTAAAGAAATCTTATGTGCCGTTAACTCTTCTAAGGCATTATTTATCTTCCATTGTTTGATAGATTCGGTTAACAATCTTCGTATTATTTCGCTTCTTTCAACGAGCATTTTTCTTTCTACAATTACCAGTTCTTTTTCCATGTCTTCTCCAATCCTTACTGATATTATTCCGTTCATTTTGTTTACAATAACGGGTATTTGTATACATATTTAAATGTTTGTTTCTTTAATTCCTACTGATAGGTAGGAAAAGGTTTAAATAGTAGGTAGGATTTTAGAAGTTATGATAATTCGAAGAGAAGTTGGAGAAAAAGGGCAAGTAGTAATTCCTAAAGATATTAGGGATATGCTAGGTATTCGTTTTGGACAAGAAGTGATATTTGAAGTAGTTGATAATCAAGTTAAGTTGACTTCTTCATCTAATCCAGAAAAAACTATTGAGGATTTTCTTTCAGGACCAAAATTGAAAAAGAGAATGAGTTCTAAACAATTAAAGGAAATTATGCTGGAGCAATATAATGAAGAAATACCTAGATTCTAATATTTTTTTATATCCTTTACTTTATGAGGATGAAAAAGCTAAGAAGTGTAAAGACCTTTTAATTAAAATGGCTAATTCAGAAATAGAGTGTATTACTTCTTTTTTAACTTGGGATGAAGTTACCTATAAAATTAGAAGAATTTTAGGAAGAGATAAATCTGTTATTCATGGAGACTTATTTCTTAAAATGGCTAATTTGGATATTATTGCTGTTGATAATAAGGTTATTGCTAAGGCCCAGGAAATTATTACTAAATTTAATATTGCTCCAAGAGATGCAATTCATTTTGCAACTGCTTTATTAAATAATTGTGATTCTTTTGTTACAGATGATTCTGATTTTGATAAGATTAAAGAAATTAAGATTGAGAAGATTTAATTAAAGATTATGTCACGAACGTTTAAAACCATGCCCTTTAGGGCATGACGTTCGTGAACATCCAAAACACGAGTGCCTATCACAAACCTCGGCTTTTAAGCCGAGGTGGCACATCGTGTTTTTGATATTACTTTTTTAAGAATCTTCAGTAGGCTTACGGGTTGCAATGTATAATCCTGCAGCCCCTACTAAAGTTAATAAGGAGGTCCCGAATGTTGCTGTTCTTAAGTTTTTTTTTTGCTTATTAGTTGAGGTAATTTACTTCCTGCTTCTGCTTGGATAGCTCTTTCTGTTGGATTATGAATTGTACTTTCTTCTTGAACATACGCTTGGATAGCTTTTATTCTACCATCTAGATTTTTTGTTGCTTGATATAGTATCCCAGTTATTAGTAAACTATATGCACAAGAGACTATACCTACTCCCATTAATATCTTTCTCATTGTAACATTATTATTTCGATAATTTTCTACAGCGGGATTACTGTACTGACAGGCATTTGATGGATTTTGTTCATTCATGTTTTTTGTATTAATTAATAGAATTTAAATCTTAGGGTTATCTTTCTAGAAATTCAAGTTCATCTTCACCTAAATCTAATTGTCTCTTAATAGCATTCTTCTTTAGAATGAGTTTAATTAATGGGAAGTCTCGCATGGCTCTTTTTGTTGAGCAATGGACTGCATGTGCAAATTTCTTTGAAATTGTTTTCTTTTTTTCCATTTTTTGATTGTGCATCCAAATTTTCAAGATTCTTTTGGGAGAATCATATTTAGTAAATCCTTGAAGGGGAGCAGATTTTGCATAGGATATTCCTGCACTTTGGAAGATATTTTGATAGACTAAAAATCTCCAGTGTTGTTTTTTATATATTCTTCCTCTGAAGATATCTGCATTGCCTAGGGCCTGGTATGCTTTTGCTAGGGCTTCATTTTTGTATTCTTTAGGAATATTTTCTTCTATCCACAGGAGAATTTCATCTAATGAGAGTTTAGTTGAATCAAAGATGTTTGTAAAATCTGAACGTTCTTTGAATATTCTTCTTAAAATATTAAATATATTATCTTCCACATCTCTTTTTTCTTCTATATTGACGACGATTGAATCTGTGTGCGAGTAGGATTGTAAGTCATTTAATGCTGCTCTTAAATCTCCTTGGGATTTTATTGCTATCTGACTATAGAATAAGTCTTCTTTTTTCATATTTTCTTTTTTTGCTACGTCTTTTATTATTTCTTTAATTGCTGAGAGGGGAAGAGCTTTCATTTCTACTAGTTTACATTGACTTCTTACTGGGGCTAATTTAGATTGCCAGGCGTCATTGCATGTAAGAATCATAGGGTGTTTTGTTTCTTCTAAGGTTCTTAATACTTCAGGGATTCCTCCAATGTCGGTTCCAGTTACTCCATCTACCTCATCCATAATGATTAATTTTCCTTTTTTGAAAAGACTTTGTTGAACTGATGCAGGTTTAAGAATTTCTTCAAGCTTTTTTCTATTTCTTAAGTCTGAAGAATTTAGTTCTAGGATTTCAAGATTGTTTTCATTTGCTGAAGCAATTGCTAAAGAGGTTTTTCCTGTTCCTGCTGGACCATAGAGAAGAAGTCCTTTCTTTTTTGGAAATTCTTTTAGAAATAATTTTATGTCTTCGATTGCTTTATCCTGACTTTTAATGTCCTTGTAGGATTTTCCTCTGTATTTTTCTGCGAGACTTTGATGCATTTTTAATTTAAATGAGCATATCTTGGGTCATTAAGATTTGCTATCCTCCTTGTGAATTTTAAACTAATCATTTTTACTGGTATGTGTGTATTGTCTTCTCCAGTGAATCTAGTACTATCACAGCTAATATCATCAAAAAAACAGCATAAGTTTCCTCTATATGGATAAACCTGAACTAACCATTTTTCTTTGTCAGATTCATATTCAAAAACTCCTGCTCTTTTTGGGAGTCCTCTTTCATCTAGGCCTGTGCTTCTATTTACTTTTTTATTACTTGGCATTTTAGGTTGCCTTGCCGAGACCTGCTAAAACGAAGGAGGCAAGGAGTGCTTGCAGTTGGACGAATTCATCACTGCCTTCAGTCATTCTAAATTCAGCTTCACCAGTTTTTTCTGTTAAACGGACTTTTATTTCAGGTTCTATTTGTAAATTCCAGATTTCTTTTTGAATTGCTTTTATTATGTCTGTTCCAGAAATAGAATCTTTCAGCATTACTTCTAGAAGTTTTTCTCTTGAGTTGATAAAATCTCCTGCCAATGCGTAATCTAATACTAGTCTTATTCCTGCTGGTTTTGTCGAAGAGGAAATCATATTAATCATTTCTGCGTTAATATCTAGTGCTATTGATGATGTTGCTTGAAGGAAGTTAATGGCACGCCTGCAATCGCCCTCACTTGCTTCGTATAGTGCTTCTTGAGCATCGGGAGTCAATTTTAATTTTTCTTTTTCTGCAATTCTGTTCATTACTTCAATAATATCTTTTTTCTCTAGAAGTTTAAATCTTAGGACTACACATCTAGATTGGATTGGATCAATGATATTACTTGAATAGTTACAGGAAAGAATAAATCTACAGGTGTTTGTGTAGTTTTCCATTGTTCTTCTTAATGCTTGTTGGGCTTCTCTTGTTAGGGCATCAGCTTCATCTAGGAAGATTACTTTGAATGGAATGTTTTCAAGTGCTTTTGTTCTTGCAAAATCTTTTACTTTCTGTCTTACTACTTCAATTCCTCTTTCGTCTGAGGCGTTTAGTTCCAGATAATTTTCTCTCCAAGCATCTCCAAATAACGCTTTAACTATAATTAATGCTAGAGTTGATTTACCTGTTCCTGCTGGGCCCGCAAACATAAGATGAGGAATATTAAGTGCTTGAACTAGGGAAGAAACTCTTTTGATAATCTCTCTTTGACCTACCACCTCTTCAAATTTTCCTGGACGATACTTTTCAGTCCAGATTTCACTCTGACTCATATATAATTTCTGATAAGTCTTTTTATAAGTATTTCTATAGTCAAAAAGGAGGTTATCGACGATTAATATTTTCTTGATAAGTAATTAGGACTCTCTTTTAGAGGTTAGAGCATATTTTGTTTCTTGATAATGTCTTAATAATCTTTGAGTAATATCTCCTGGTTGTTTACTTGCAAATGCAGCCATTGTTGCTGAATCTCTTGGAGAAATATTATGTGCTAAAAATATTTTAAATGAAAGCACATATGGGTCTGGGCCTATTGATGGAGGTAAAAGATTATAAGATTCTGATGCAAGAATCATTGCTGCTTCGTGAGGGATACCTGCTCCTTTGAAATAATTTGCTTTTCTTAAAATTAAGGTTGTTGCTCTTTTTGGAGTACCTTCATAGCGATGTATTGCAATACAGATATTTCCTATTGAGAAGTTTGAATAATTCAATTTAAAATAAAAAATTATCAAACAAAATTTCAAAA
>JBBSYD010000007.1:0-2821 GCA_038045425.1 Nanobdellota archaeon
AGTGATGGAACTTATTGTGAAGGAGTTAATGTAATTCCTTCTGTAGCAATATTAATGTTTAATATCGCTTGCCCTGAGGGATGGACTATATTTAGTGAACTTGATGGAAGAGTTCCGAGAGGAAGTTCTATTTATGGGGGCATGGGGGGTACTGAAAGTATTCCTATAACTCATCATACGGTAGAGGGCAATGGAGGAGCGGGAGTTGTAGATGGGCCTAGCTCTCCTACTAATTGGCCACCATACTTAGATATTATTTGGTGTAGTAAAAATTAAGCTAAATAGCAAAATCTAAAAGATTAAAAACATCTATTTTATTTGATAGTTATGGTAGAACTTAATTTTAGTGCAGGAGATAGGGTAAGACTTAGATTGGCTGATGGAGAGCAGGACGGAATTGTAATAGAAAGTCCGGATAGCAGTTTGATTTTATTGAAGTTAGATTCTGGATATAATGTTGGAGTGAGAAAGGAAAATATCTTGGCTTCGAGAGTTTTGAAAAGATATGCGCCTGTTGCAAATTCGGATGTTGTAAAACAGAAAGAAGGATTGCCTTCAGTTGGATTGATTATTACTGGAGGAACTATTGCGAGTAAAGCATCTCAGGCAACGGGAGGAGTTCAGCCGATTACTGATGTTAATGAGTTTCTTAGATTTTATCCAGAGTTGATGGATATTGTAAATGTGAAGAGGATTGAAGTTCCATTTAAGATGTTTTCAGAGAATATGGACAGCAGTCATTGGATTGAGTTGGCTAGACAAGTGAAGATAATGTTGGATGATGATTCTATTAAAGGAGTAATTATTTCTCACGGAACCGATACTTTGCATTATACTAGTGCGGCGCTTAGTTTTTTTCTTAAGAATTTAAGTAAACCTGTTGTTTTGACATATTCTCAGAGAAGTATTGATAGAGCATCTAGTGATGCACATTTGAATTTACAGTGTGCTGCAAGAATGGCTTTAAGTGATTGTGGTGAAGTTATGTTGGTTGGACATGCCAATGAGAATGATGATTTTTGTTATGCTTTGAGAGGAAGTAAGGTTAAGAAATTACATAGTTCTAGAAGAGATGCTTTCAAACCTGTTAATTGTATTCCTATTGCTAAGGTTTGGAGTAATAAGGTTGAATTTTTGGATAAGTATAGGAAAGCAGGGAATGGAAAAACTGAACTTGATATTGAATTTAGTGATAAGGTAGCGTTGGTGAAATATTATCCTGGGCAGAGTGTTGATATTTTAGATTACTATGCATTGAAATACAAAGGGATTGTAATTGAGGGAACTGGGCTTGGACATGTAAATAAGGATTGGCAGTCGGCAATTAGAAAACATGTGAAATCTGGATTTGTAATTTGTATGGCTAGTCAGACTACATTTGGAAGAGTTGATGAGTATGTTTATTCTACTGCTAGGGAATTGGAAGGAGCAGGAGTTATATTTTTGGAGGATATGTTGTCGGAAACTGCTTTTGTTAAATTGGGATTTATACTTGGGCATTATGGATGGAAGAAGAATGTTAAGGAAAAGATGTTGGAGAATTTTGCTGGGGAATTGAATAATCGGTTGATTAAGTAGGATTATTTATCTTGGCGAGGTGCAGGATTTGAGAGATTTATATATAAATGAGGAACATTTGGAAATATACAAAGCAGGTCATCTTTGAAAAGGCAGTCTCCTTTGAAGTTGCAACCGTATGAGTTTCCATCTGTCTTGGTACTATGTACTAGATTTCCTCTGTCGTTTAAGCAACCGCTTAGAATTGTTTCTTTTGCTTTTAATTCTAGGTTGTCTCGGAAGCATCGTCTTGCCATAATTTTAGATATTTTTAAAGTATTTAAATGTTGCTTTTGTTGTAACTTGGTAAAGGTAACAAATAGAAAGGTTTTTAAAGGATTTAAGGTATTGGAGATTATGAGTAAATCATATTTTGATTTGAATGACGATATATTAAGGACATCTCTTAGACTTTTACCTAAAGATGGAAGGCTTGTTCCAACAATAGTTGGAGGTTTAGCAATTCAACTTCATGCGAAAGGATATACTCCGTTTTTAAGAGATACTCCAGATTTAGATTTAATTACGGGAGATAATGTATCTTATGAAGACTTTGATAGAGAATTTTTTACTCAATTTAGAAATAGGCTTATTAGAGAAGGATATAAAGTTCAACCAAAACGAGGAAGAAACAATCATTCATCTATAGTTCTTAGAAATCCAAACAAGCCTAATGAAGAAAAGTTTTTAGTGCATTTGACTAATTTTTCTCCAGAAGTTTATTTAAATTTTAAAGATTATGTTAAGAAGCAGATAGGTTATCAAAAAGCAATCGAAGTACCTGGAAGTAAGATTAAAGTTAATGTTGCTTCTTTAGAAGAGATAATTCCTTTAAAAATCCAAAGATCTTATAAATATGGGGTTGGAGCACAGAGCGAGTCTATTGTTGGTCCTGCTTATGGTGTTTTGTTAGAAAATGCAAAGAAAGGAAATTGGGGAGCACTTACATCAGTTCCTTTAGGAGATTGGAAAACAATTATTGAAAGAATGCAACAAAATTTAGATAGCGGTGGAGTTAATGCTCTTGAGCGAACTAATACATACAAATTAGCAAAGGACGTTTTTGATTTATGTTTAACTGCAAGAGTTATATCTGATTCTATGTCTACATTTGATAAAGATAGATTTGATGAAAATGTTCAAAGAATATTATGTCGTAAATAAAATTAAAAATAATCTCAATGACTAGACATTATTCTTTCTGGAGTAATCGGCTACATCCCAAATAGATTTTTGAATAGAAATCTAGATCATTAAATGCAAA
>JBBSYD010000008.1:0-22407 GCA_038045425.1 Nanobdellota archaeon
ATTTGACTAGTTTTAGATGCCCCGATGCTCTGCATCGGTTGGGAGCTTCACTTTAGGTGGGACTGGATTAGGTATTTTATTTAATTCTAGAGGAGATATTGGCTCTATTGTTGGGGGTTTTGCGTTGATAGGCATTGCTGTTGCAGTGATAAAAAAAGTAATTGAAGATGATTAAACAAGATATTATTGGTCTGAGATATCAGTTGGAATTGCAAAAGGTTCAGGCTTCTTTGACATTATTAACTGTTGGTGTTCTTGCTTTTTTGGGAACTTTTATTTGGTATGCAAATAGGATTGTTTTTGGGATTGCTATTTCTTTGATAGTTATTTTAATTTCTTTGATTTTCTATAACAAAACGAAGAAAAGGATGAATTTACTTATTGAGAACAGATTAGAAGAATATTTAAACTGATTTTATTCTGAACAAGTATGTTTGGTGGATTAGGCGGAGTAAATCCGGCACAGATGAAAGCAATGATGAAGCAGTTAGGAATCAAGCAAGAAGAGGTTCCTGCAAAGAGAGTTATCATTGAGAAAGAAGATGGTAGAATTATAATCGAAGATCCTAAGGTTATTAAGATGACTATGCAAGGACAGGATAATTGGCAAATTACTGGAGAGGCAAGAGAAGAGAGTTTGGAAGCAGAGATAAGTGATGATGATGTTCAACTTGTAATCGAGAAGACTGGAAAAAGTGAGAGCGAAGTCCGAAGAGTTTTAAATGAGACTAAGGATATCGCAGAAGCAATTGTGAGGTTAAGTTAATGCTTCCGCGTAACCTCGAAACCACAAGGTTTCTCAGTATAGCCGAGGCGATTGTTAGATTGAGCTAATGGATGATGAATGTGACTTATCAAGAGCATACGGTTTTTGTTTACCTAAAGATTTACCTTCTAGGTTGAGGAAAGATGTTCCTTTTGAAGAATTTGAAAGGGGAATGATTGAAAGTATTGGAGCTGAAAAGAAAGGATTTCTTGCGCAAGGTGGAGAAAGTAAGCGAATGGTTTTAGAGGGATATTTTCCTGAGATGGATTTAATTGATAAGAGTAGATAAATATTTTATAGATTATTGATTATTATCATATAAAGTATACATGAGTTAGATACAATTTAATTGGAGAGTTATTATCCTATGTTTGACTTTGAAAGGGTTTAGTGTGCTGATAATATTTTTTGGATGAGCACTAAGTATATTAAATGGGAATTTGCATTGAGTTGTTTTGTAAGATGGAATAGGGAAATATATTTATAGTTAAGAATTATCTAGGTTTATGGTTTTTATTAATTCTGGGGAAAGATATAGACAAGCAAGGGAAGAGCAAAAAGGACTTTCTATTTGTAAATTACCTAGGACTTTAGAGATTAGAGATTTTACAGTTGATTCTGATGCTGTTTTTTGGACAGAGAGGGATGAAAGAAGAAGATATGATAAATTGACGTTGCAAGTTAGTATGGGGCAATATTAGATTTAGTATAATAATCTATTTATAGTGTATCTTTTGGGTATTTTTATGGATAATTTGAATGGAAATTCTATGGATTTAAATTTGTATAATTTAAAATGGCAGTTTTATCTTCAAACTCGTGATGCATATACTGAACAACATCCAGGAGAAATAGTTTTGGATTCTGGGAAAATTCCTGGGCAAGTGATTACTTTTCATTCCAATGTCAATGCAGTTAGAAGGTATTTGAAGGAACAACGAGAAATGGGAAACGAGGTAGTTACTCCTAATTATGAGAGGATTCCAAATGGAGCTAAAGGAAATGGATTGCATTCAAGGAAGATGCTATTGCATTTAATGGATAAAAATCCTGTGGCTGTTCGATGTGCAAGTGTATTTGATTTGGCTTGGGGAAGAATTGGAGATAGAGGACGGAGACGGAGGTTGTAAAAGTATGGAAATGTATTTATAGGGAAATCTTGAATTTAGTTTATGGTAAGTTTGAATTTATACAAACGGATGAAAAGAGATTATGAGGATAAGCTTTCTCAATATGTTGAGCAACATCCTGGGGAATGGGTGTTATATGCTGGAAGTATTGCTGATGTTTCTTTTTTACCTAGTAAAGAAGCAGTTCTGGGGAAATTGAAAACATATGGATATGTTGTTGATGGCACTGCTTTTTTTGAAAGAATTCCAAAGAGAATGCCTAGGGAAAATGTTGTTCCTAAAAATAGTTTACTGGATAAATTAATAAAACTAACTTCTTTTGAAATGTCGAGAAGAACTGATGAATTTGAAAAGAATAGTAGAAATGCAGGAAAAGTATTGAGGGTTATGGCTGATGCAAGAGATGGTTTGTAAAATGGTTTATATTCCTAGTGCAGAGATGTTGGAAAAATATGCAAGAGTTCTTGTTAGGTTTGCGTTAAATTCTGGGAATGGAATAAAACATGGAGATGTTGTTTTGTTGCAGGTGCCGGAATGTGCTAAGCTTATGCTTATTCCATTGCAACGCGAGGTGTTGAAGGCAGGTGGGCATTATATTACTCAGTATTTACCAGATGAAGTTGATAGGAATTTTTATGAATATGCTGAAGATCATCATTTGGATTTTTTTCCTGAGAAATTATTGAGAGGAAGAATTGATGAAATAGATCATTCTATTGCTATTCTTGCTGATGCTAATAAAACTGAACTGCAGGGAATTGATCCTAAAAAGATAATGAGAAAGAGTAAGGCGCATAAGCCTTATTTTGATTGGAGAAATGAAAAGGAAGGACGGGGAAAGTTTACTTGGACGTTGGCGTTGTACGGGACTGAAGCAATGGCAAAGGAAGCAGGATGTTCATTGGAGGAATATTGGAAGCAGATAATTAGTGCTTGTTATTTGAATGAACAGGATCCATTGGAACATTGGAGAAAATCTTTTGCTGAAGTTGATAGGGTAAAAGATGAGTTGAATAAAATGGAAATAGAAAAGGTAAGAATTGTTTCTAGGAATACCGATTTAATTGTGGGAATAGGAAAGAATAGAAAGTGGATGGGGGGAAGCGGGAGAAATATTCCTAGTTTTGAATTGTTTATAAGCCCAGATTGTAGAATGACTGAAGGAAAAATAGAATTTGATCAACCGTTGTATAGATATGGAAATATAATTGAGAATGTGAAATTGGAATTTAAAAATGGGAGAGTTGTGAGTGCAAGTGCAAGCTCTGGAGAAGAAGTTTTGAAGGAAATGCTTGCTACTGAAAATGCAGATAAGATAGGAGAATTTTCTTTAACTGATGTTAGATTATCTAAAATAAATCGATTTATGGCGGAAACTTTATTCGATGAAAATTTCGGAGGAAAATATGGGAATACTCATATTGCTTTAGGGGCAGCGTATAAGGATTCTTTTCCAGGAGATATAGGTAAAGTTAAAAAAGAAGAATGGGAAGAAATGGGATATAATGATTCTGTTGTGCATACTGATATTGTTTCATCTGAAAATAGAGAAATAACTGCTTATTTATCTGATGGAAGTCAAAAAATTATTTATCGGGATGGAAAATTTTTATTATAGTGAGATATATATTAAAGTTCGGTTAATTTAGGGGTTTTTAGGGGTTTACGAGGATAAATTTAGAAAGGTATTTAAATAAATGATTATTGTAATAATTTACTTCGGAGAGTGAAATTTACTGGATGGAAAAGATTATTAAAGAAAAAATTAGTGCGGATCATTTATTATATGTAAGTTTAAAGTATACAAAAACTTGTGATGTAATTATAAACTTACTTCTTAGATGGAAAATTATGATTGAATTAGGCATGGACTTACTCGTGGAAAAATCGAAGAAGGCTAAAAAGTGGCAAGTAACTCTTGATGCACCTAGAGCTAAATTAGTTCAATTGAAAAAAATGTATATAAATAATTCGGATATTTTCAAGGCATTGGAATTGTATGAGATGTTTAGAGATATAGAAAGTTTAGAAAAAGTTAGAGAATGTGAATTTAGGAAAGGAGTTAATTTAAGAGTTACTTATCGTGGGCAAGTGATAAATATTAATTTAGATATGCTTAAGGAATATGCGGCAATTCTAGAAAGGTTTATAAGTGCGCTGAAGTAATTTTGATTGCTTCATAATAAAAATTGTGAATTTACATTATGGCAAGAATAATAACTATTACATCTGGAAAAGGGGGAGTTGGAAAAACAACAACTGCGATTAATTTGGGCGCAGCTTTAAATGCATTTGGAAAAGAAGTTATCGTTGTTGATGCTAATTTGACTACGCCTAATGTTGGACTTCATCTTGGAGCGCCTATTGTTCCAGTGAGTTTGAATCATGTGTTATTGGGAAAGGCAAAACTTGCTGATGCAATTTATGAACATGAATCTGGAACTAAAGTTATTCCTAGCTCATTGTCCATTAAAGAATTAAGAAGATTGAATCATTCTAAATTGAAAGATGTTGGAAGAAGATTGAGAAAAATGGCTGATTTTGTTATATTTGATTCTGCTGCAGGACTTGGAGAAGAGGCAATTGCTTCACTTGAGGCAGGAGATGAATTAATTATTGTTACTAATCCTGAAATTCCTGCTGTAACTGATGCGTTGAAGACTGCTAAGGTTATCGAGCAACTTGGAAAAGAAGTAAAGGGAATTATAGTTACACGAGTTAGAGGGACTAAGTTGGAAATGCCTATTCAGAATATTAGGGATATGTTAGAGTTGCCGATTTTAGGAGTTGTTCCCGAAGATAAAAATATGCAAGCTGCATTGGTAATGAAGGATGCAATTTCACATACTCATCCGAGAAGTAAATCTGCTAGAGCATATAGAGCAATTGCTGCGAAATTAATTGGAAATAATAATTATAAAGAAGAAGTATCCATGTGGGATAGATTGATGGGATAAATATAGGATTAATTATTATTGTTTTATTGTGTTGATAACTATTTTGTTGATTTTGTTTAATGCAAATTTTTCTTTATTCTCTTTTATTTCTTTTTTGAATTGGTTTTCAATCCATTTGTCTAATACTTCTATTCTTGGTGCTTTGTTTTTTTCAGAGCTTTTCTTTAGGGCGAGCCAGTGCAAGAACCCTCCCTGCTTTAGCTCGGAGTGAATTGCACTTGTAGAAAGGCGAGCCCCGTAATATTTTTCTATTAACAATTAATATGAACAGTGAGCTAGTCGTAGCCCACTGTACGCAATGTTAGCTGTAGCTATGACTGGTTCTAATTAAACTTTACGGGAGGTGAAAAAATGGAAAAAGAATTGATAGTAAGCAATAATGCTGTTGGAGAAAGTAATTTTCATATCCAATTAACTCCAGCTTATCGGCAAGATATTTTTCGAGATGAACGAGTTGCAGAGTTTACTCTTGCTTATATCTTGGAAAAATTATCTGACTTGAAAGTTAGTGTTGTTGCTTACAATTATGGACCAGATCATTTGCATTTGTTTGTTGCAAATGTAAGATTTGTCAGCGAGATAGAACTTGTAAGACAAATAAAAGGATATAGCTCTTTTAAGATGAGAAAGCATTTTAGTTTTCTTTTCAAAAATAAGTTATGGGGAAAAAAGTTCTGGAGTGAAGGACATTTCTATCGTAGTGTTGGAGCAGTGAATAAAGAAACTATGAAACATTATATAGAAGATTGTCAAGACAAACATTGGGATCGGGCTTTAGCCCCAAAGTTTGTTGGAAGTATGCAAAAAAGAATTATTGATTTTTAAGTAAACTTCGCTGAACCCCTTGGCGTCATCGGACGCTGAGGGCTTCAGCCCTCGGTAGTTCACTTCAACTAATCTTTCAAATCTTTCTTGTACTTCCTTTGGTAAATAAATTGAAGATTCTTTCCAATTAAGCGGTGGGAGTTTATTTGTTCTTTCAATGTACTCGATACATCCTAAAGCTCTTAAAATATAAACATATTTTTTCAAAAGTACTTCTTTGGAGGGCAAGTTAATATACTTTTCATAGTTTTGTTTTGCTAAACTTATATAATGATGTTGCAGTTTGCTTTTGCTAAAGTTATTCTCAAATATTTTTAGAAGGTCGTTTTTATCAAGATTATCAAACTTGTTATTTACGTAAATTATATTACTTGAGAGCCATTCACTTACTGTTGGATTACTTTTTAAGAATAATGAGAAGAATTTCTTTATATCCCAACTTACTAAATCTAGATTACCTTTGATTAGTTCTATTTGTTTCTTTGGTTCTTCAAGTGAGAGATACTTTTCTGTGGGAGAAATATGTATACATCGGATATCATAGTCACTATCTTCACTTGCGAAACCCCATTCTCTGCTGCCACTTTCAATGGCGAGAAGTATTTTTATATTATTCTCTTTTTCAATAGATTTTATTAATTCAAGTATTTTATTTTTCATATTATGCTATAAGTTTTATAGATTAAAAGTTTATCGTATTTTACTTCCAGCTTCAATGTCTTTTTCTGGTATTATAGGAATGTTATTTTTTAACATAGGAATGAGGAGGTTATTTCCATTTATGGCGATGATTATTTTTTCATTTACTCTTACGTCCATTTTTAAGGAGGTTGTAAATTCTAAACCCTTACTTTTTATTTTGATTTTATCTTTTTCAATTGAGGAAATCTGTCCAACTGTCATTTCAATTTTGTTTAAGTCATCTATTGTTATCATTTTTTGTATATTGATTCTATTATTCCTCTTAATCTTGAAACATAGATATCTAAAATATCTTCTGTTTTAAGTATAAATATAGGATTAAGGTTTATACTCTGATTTATGAGGTTTTCTTTTATTTTAATACCTTTCGAAAGTAGGATTGCTCTGATTTTTGTGTTTAGTTCATATTTTTGAAGGTTTCTTGATTTATTACATATTATTAATCCTAATCTTAGTTCTGAGTTTTTTAAAGAAGAAAGAAAATTGTCTATATCCATTGAATCTATAACAGTATCTTTAATTTGTATACCTAAATCAATTTCTCCTAATAATTCAAGATTTAATTTTATTATTCCATCAATACCAAAGTCTCGAGTTTTCTTTGTTTTGACTATAGGTATGTTTAGGTATTCAAAGAATTGAAATATTATTTCTTCAAACAAAAAGTGCTTTTCGTTTCCTTGTTTTTCGTTTAGCTTGGTAAAAATAACAGAGTTTACTTTTTCTTTAATCTTTTGTTTGTTAAATATTATTGATTCATTAATGAAAATTTCATCTTCAATTTCATTGAACAGGTTGTTCATTTTTTAAATTCAATTTTTGAACCTTCTTTAATATCTATTTTTGGAACTAAAATAGTTACTTCGTCGCTATCTTCATTCACTGCTGCGAGAATCATTCCATTGCTTTCTATTCCTCTTAGATTTGCTGGAGCTAGGTTGGTGACGAAGATTGCTTTCTTTCCGACTAGCTCTTCTTTCTTGTAATGAAGTTTAAGTCCGGCAACTATTGTTCTTTTTTCAGTTTCAAAGTCTACATGAAGAACAAGAAGTTTGTCTGCTTTAGGATGGTCTTCTGCTTTTAGTATTTTTCCGACTTTCATTTCTACTTTTGAGAATTCATCATAGGAGATTTTAGAAGTATTTTCTTTTGGTTTTTCTGGAGAGAGTTCTTTAACTGGTTGTTTTTCAGTTTTTGCTATATTTACAGGTTTGTCTGTTTTGGCAGTTGTTATTTTTGTCATGGTTTCTATCTTTTGGAAGAGAATTTGGGCTTTATTAATTTTGCTAACCTTTAGAGGAGAATCGAGTGATTTTAGAGAGATTTCAAAATTAAATATCTTTGAGATTTTTTCTGCACTTTCTGGGATGAATGGACTTAGCATAATCGCGATATCTTTTATTGCATTGCTTAATTCATATAAAACTTTCTTGTTTTGAGTTTCCCATGGCTTTTTTTCTTGAACGTATTCATTTGTTCTATCAATAAATGAAAAGATTTCATTTAGTGCTTTATCTAGTTCATAGTTATCTATGAATTTTGAGACTTTGATTTGATGCGGTTTTGAGTCTAGGGAAAGAGAAGTTTTTTCAATTCCATATTTTTCTGCAAGTGTAGAAACTCTAGATACTAGATTGCCTAGTTTGTTTGCTAGTTCATTATTGTGTCTGTCTACTAGTGCTTGTTCTGAGACATCACCATCATTTCCAAAGGGCATATTTCTCATTAAATAATAACGAACACTATCAGCACCATAATTATTTGTTAGGTAAACTGGAGAAATTACATTACCGAGTGATTTGGACATTTTTTGACCTTCTATTGTAAAATAACCATGAACAAACATGGTTTTTGGGAGTTCATAGTTTAAAGCTAATAGTATTGCAGACCAAATTGTTGCATGGACTCTTATAATATCTTTTGCCATTAATTGAACATTTGCTGGCCAGAACTTTTTTTTATTTTCTTCTGTTTTCAATCCTGAAATATAATTCCAGAAAGCATCTACCCAAACAAAGCAACTATGCTTTTTATCAAAGGGTAGATCAATACCCCAATAAATCTTTTCTTTTAGTCTTGATATGGAAATATCTTTTAATCCTTCTTCTATAAAATTAATTATTTCTTTTCTTCTTTCTATAGGTAAAATGTTTAATTCGCCAGATTTTATTGCTTTGAGTAGTTTATCTTGAAATTGAGACAATTTGAATAAATATGCTTCTTCTTTTCTTAATTCTGGTTCTCGATTATGGAGCGGGCATTTTCCATCAATTAGCTCAGACTCAGTTTTATATTGTTCGCACCCAACACAATAATACGCTTCATAGAATCCTTTGTAAATGTATTTCTTATCATATAACTTTTGAAGAATTTCTTGTACTTCGTTCTCATGATAAGAGTCAGTGGTTCTGATGAAATTATTATTTGAGATGTTTAGCAACTTAAACGCTTCTTTGAACTCATTAGCTATCTCGTCTACGAATTTTTTAGGAGATTTTCCTGCTTTTTCTGCCGTTTCTTGGATTTTTTGTCCGTGTTCGTCTGTTCCTGTTAGAAAGAATACTTCTTTTCCTTGAAGGCGGTTCCATCTTGCTAATACATCTGCGGCGATTGTGGTGTATGCTGAGCCGATATGTGGTGACGCATTGGTATAATAAATAGGAGTGGTTACATAGTATGTGTTTTTCTTTGCCATATGGAGGAAAGAGATAAGGGGTATAAAAATATTGGTTTTAATAGAGTATTTCAGGTTTTTAAGAATTTTTTATCAATAATACTTTTTTCTTTGTGGGCTATAAGGTCTAGGATTCTCTGGTCTTTTTTCTGTTAATGTTCTTTCTGATAGTTGGGGAGTCTGATTTTCGGCAGGTTCATATCTTTGATCCATCCATCTTCTTCCTGCGGCTTTAATTACGCTTATGCTAAGAGTTCTCATCGTGAGAGTACTTTTTACCATCAAGGTATAATATATATGAAGGTTATAAAGATTATTATGCAAAAGAAGATAATAAAAAGATTAAAATAAAAAATTGAAAATAATTAATCTTCTTAATCTTCGTCTGATCCGCCGACAAGGATGCTTCTGCTTTCTTCTCTAGCATTTGCAAGTTTTCTGCTTACATTTATTAAATCGGGATAGAGATTTCTTGCTACCTGTTCGCTTAGTCCCAGAGTTCTCATTACTCCAATATAGTCATCAGTGGTTAATCTTGAACCTTCTCTAACTCCAAAGTATAAATGTCTTTCTGCAGTCATTCTTTGTTCTTCTATAATGCTATTTAGATTTGCTCCTGCTTCAGGATATCTAGTTTGAAATTCTGCAATAGCTTCTTTCATTCTTCGAGCTTTCATTTTGTCTTCATCTTCAGCATAGGCATAGACTCTATCAGTTTCAAATCTATTTTTTACACCTAGAACTTGTGCTAGGCCTTCTGCGTCTTTTTTCTTTCTTTTGCTTACTTTTTGATACATGCTAGACAAAGGAATGCTCAATCTATCCTTTGCAATTAGTTCAATTACTTGTCTTTCGTTTATTTCTGCCATTTTGTTTTGTCCTCCTTACAGTTCATATTGATTTGATACTCGAAGGGGTAATGAAATAGTGCGGGGAGGATTATCACCACAAGATTTATATTTGAGGATTAGGTGATAATGGGATGATAAATTTAATACAAATAGACAAATCTGGAAGTGATATACTTGAAAAAGATTATTCTATTGTTTTAATTATTAATAAAAATAATATTTATGGAATCAATATTCCTCAAAAATTAAAAGACAAGGTTTTACATGAGTTTAATTTGGGTAATTTATTCAAGAAGACTAATAAAAATACTTATAGAACACGATTAAGAGTTAGACTTCATACTGCAACAGTTATTTTATTGCTAAGAAAAGGTATCTTGGACTTGAAAATTGCTGGTGATATTGTTTTGGAAATTTGTAATGATTTTGACGGACATTTTCACGAGATAAAGGATATGATACATAAACATTTGATAAAATTAATTCCTAGTATTAATTCTTGGGATATTTTACAAGTTAAATTTGTTAAGCCTTCTTTTATTGATGAAGTTGGTGAGAAAATTAGAAAAAGAGATATTAATAAGTTAGAAAATTATCATTCTGTTGAAATAAAAGCGGAGGAATTAATAGAAATTTTAAGAAAATGAAAGCAGTAACCAGGGCTGAAACAGCCGATTCCTTTCTTGTCCCATCACTTAAGATGAAACGCCAAAGCGCATTACTGCCTAAATTGGATAGTATTATATACAATATAAACTTTTCGGTGAAGAGGGAACGATGAAAGAATCAATGGACTTGTTTGGCATGGCATTATTAGCTTATTCAAGAGGAGACAAAAATAAGTTTTATTTTGAAGATGTTGAGGGAAATAAATTTGAGCATCCTCTTAATAAGTATTTTAGGAAGTATAAACAGCTTACTAAAATAGAGCGAAAGATAATTAGTTTGTCTAAGGGTAGAATATTAGATGTGGGTTGTGGGACTGGAATGTATATTCCCTATTTGATGAATCAGGGAGATGTTTTGGGCATGGATATATCGAATAATGCCTTGGTTGTAGCTAAGGAGAAATTTAAATTAACAAATGTGGTCTTGAAGGACATCTTTAAATTTAAGCCAAAAAATAAGTTTAATACTATTGTTTTATTGGAGAATAATTTGGGAATGGGTGAAACTTTAAGCGGGACTAAAAAATTGCTTAAAAAATTGGTTTCTATTTTAGAGCCTAATGGAGTTATACTGACTAACGGAAGGCAAGCATACAATGGCAAGTACTTTGTTGCTAGAATGAGTCCAATTTGGAAGGGTAATAATGGGAAGATGTTTAATTGGATTAGTTTTGATTCTGAATTCTTGAAAAACATTTGTGCGGAAGAAGGACTCGATTTAAAAGTGTTATTTAAGGATAAACAAAATTATCTTGCAGAAATAACTAGAGGTAAAAGATGAAAGAACAATTACGTGAAGCGGGGCTGACTGAGAATGAGAGCAAGGTGTATATTGCTTTGCTTGAGTTGGGGGGATGCAATGCGGGGTTGATTACTCGCAAGTCGGGGTTGCATAGGAGAGTTGTGTATGATGTTTTGGATATGTTGGCAAAGAAAGGATTGATTGGATATATAATACAAAATGGAAAGAGATTGTATCAGGCAGCCGATCCTAAGAGATTTATTGATTTGATTGAAGAGAGAAGAAATGGGATTGAGGAGGTTATGCCTAGGATGATGGAATTATTTACGAAGACAAGAGAAAGTGAGGGAACTAATTTCTATAAGGGCAAGGCAGGATTGAAGAGTGTTTTTGAAGATCAGTTGAATACTGGAAATGAAATATTAATTATTGGAGGAAGCGAGAATGCCTATCAAGTTTTGGAATTTTATTTTAAATGGTATGATCTGAAGAGAAAGGAAAAGAAGATTAAAGTTAGAGCGATTTTTAATAGTGGAGAAAAGAAATTTAAAATTCCTCTTGCAGATGTAAGATATTTACCTGAAAGATATTCTTCGCCTCTCGCAGTTAATATATATGGGGATAAAGTTGCTTTGATTCTTTGGGATAAGGAGAGTCCGTTGGCAATAGTTATTAAGAATAGAAAGATAAGTGAAGGGTATAGAAAGTATTTCGAATTGACTTGGCGAGTGGCTAGGAAATAGGGAAATAATGTTTTTGGGAGGTGTTAAAGCAAAGTAATTTAAATTTCAGTTTATTAAAAATAACATGCAATCTGAAGAATTACCTTATTTTACTGCTAAGCAAATTAAAGAATTGCATGATAAATATCATCCAGAAATTATTTTCTTACCAGATACCTCAGCTCATGGATATGGTTTTATCATAAAAGAAGCTTGGAAAAAAGCGTGGCCTTCTGAGACTCTTCCAAAAATGTTAAGAATTAATGTTAAACCTGTTAAGAAAGCAGAAATGGGAGTTGCAGAGGGAGCATACAGAAAGATTGTTGACGAAACAAAATTAAAATTAATCAAATTTGGTAAGAATGGGAATATTGCTGTTGTAGATGATGGTAGTTTGCCAGATAGAGCAATTATAGTTGGAGAAAAAACTTTCGAATTGCCTCGAGGGTATAATCCTATTGAAGAAAGAAAAGGAAATCATCGCGTAGGAATACTTAGTTCTGCTTTATCTGCAGTTAGAGACTCAGCTAAGGAACTAGGACTTACTTCTAAAGTGATTGGTGTTTCAACTGATGAACAACAAGTTTCTTCACAGCTTCTTTATTATACAAAAGATAAAAAAGATGACGAAAATTATACAGTAACCCGATTGTCTGGAACTGATGACTCTTTTAAATATGTTAAAGCAACTTTGAGTAATTTAAGAAATAGAGGAAAATATATTGGACAGATTATAGTAGAAACTGAACAAAAAAGAAAATCTCTTGAGCATAAAGTAACTTCTGTTGTTGCAATTAGTGGGCTTGTCGGAGGATTATTATTTTTGTCTTCGAATATTACTGGAAATGTAATTGGAGGATTAAATCAGGTGTCTTCGAATTGGATTGGAGGGGTTTTGTTTGTTATTGGGTTAATTGGAGCATTTACTTATTTAAGAAATCGCAAGGAGAATTAAGTTGTATCTTTCGGGTGAACAATCATAATTTTAAACTTCAAATGTCTCTAAAATGAATGGGAAATGATGAATTAATGCATATTGCGATATTCAATGGGGAGGCGATAAGACGTAAGTTAATTGGAGATAAATGGTTTTTCTCGGTGGTGGATGTGGTAGGGGTTTTGACTGAAAGTGATAAACCTAGAGATTATTGGTATAGACTGAAGGTAAGGGAATTAGAGGGGAGTGGAATTGAACTGTCGACATTTTGTCGACAGTTGAAATTAATAGCAGAAGATGGCAAGGAAAGAGAGACAGATTGTGCAGATATCGAGGGGATGTTTAGAATAATTCAGTCAATTTCTTCTAAAAAGGCAGAGCCGTTCAAGAGATGGCTTGCTAGAGTGGGATATGAACGAGTGCAGGAGATAGAGAATCCTGAACTTGCACAGGAAAGGATGAAGGATATTTATGAGAAAAAAGGGTATTCTAAGGAATGGATTGATAAAAGATTAAGAGGGATTGCAGTTAGACAGGATTTAACAGATGAATGGAAAAAAAGAGGAGTTAAGGAAAAAATTGAATTTGCAATTTTAACGAATGAGATAAGCAAGGCTGCTTTTGGATTAGATATTAATGAATACAAAAAAATTAAAGGTTTAAATGATGAGAATTTGAGGGATCATATGACTGATTTAGAATTGATTTTTAATATGTTGGGAGAAGCATCTACTGCTGAAATTGAAAGAAAGCAGGATCCTCAGGAATTCGATGAGCATATCCTCGTGTCAAGAAAGGGCGGGGAGATAGCAAGAATTGCAAAAGAGAAATTAGAAGAAGAAACGGGGGAGAGTATTGTGAGTGATGAAAATTATTTAGATGTGCCTGAGACCAAAGAAAATCTTCAAGGATTTTCTGGGCCCCAGAAATCAAAGATTTCTGCGGAATTTAAGAAAAAGAAGAAAAGAGTGTTGGTGGAAAAGGAGATAGTTGTTTGAGAGAACTGGGGCATTTTTAATCTTGAATTTAAAATATAAAGGTTTTTAAACCGATTTTATTAGGGTGAAGTATGGCTAATGGCGTTTATCATTATATTAAGGAAGCATGGTTCAATCAAGATAGAGAAACAATGCAATCCAGATTGATTCAATGGAGAGCTGGAAATGCTATTGTTGTAGTTGATAAACCTATTAGATTAGATAAAGCAAGAATGTTGGGATATAAGGCAAAGAAGGGATTTTTAGTTGCAAGAGTTAGAGTTAAGAGAGGAGGAAGACAGAGAAGTAGACATAAGCATGGAAGAAAGTCAAGAAAGCAATCTGTAATGAAAGTTTTGAAGATGAATTATAGATGGGTTGCAGAAATAAGAGCACAAAATTACTTTAATAATTTGGAAGTTCTGAATTCATATCCAATTGGACAAGACGGAAAGTCATATTTCTTTGAAGTTATTTTGGTTGATCCTTCAAGACCTGAAATACAGAATGATAATACTATTAATTGGATATGTGATCCTGAAAATAGAAAAAGAGCACATAGAGGATTAACAAGTGCTGCTAGAAAGTCAAGAGGATTAAGAAGAAAGAGTCATAATTTGAAAGTTAGACCAAGTTTGAGAGCTTGGGGAAGAAAGGGTAAGTAATTGTTGTTTTCTAAGACTGAGAAAATGTTCTTTGCGTAATCTCTGTGGCTTTAGTTCTGAGATAGCAAAGGCATTTTCGAGGTGTTCAAGAACTTAAACACACTCAGGGTTTTAACCTTGAGTTCTTGACACATTAATATTTATAATCTGATTTTGTTTTGATTTTTTATGGGTGGCATTGCTATAGGTTGTGGTTCTTTTATTATAAATGAGAGAGATGAGTTACTTTTAGGATTAAGACAGAATGCTTCTACATTTAATGGGCTTTGGTCTATACCTGGTGGAGGAGTTGAGCCAGGGGAATTATTAGAGGAGGCAGTTAGGAGAGAAACATTGGAAGAAATTGGGGCGAGGGTTGAGGTGTTTGATTGTTTGGGATTTTATCAAGATAATCAGAATCAAGTGCGTCCGGGAATTTATTTTGAATTTTTGAGTAAAATAATTTCAGGGGTTGTAAGAAATATGGAACCTGCAAAATGTAAAAGAATAGAAAGATTTAGTTTGAATAATTTGCCTAAAAATGTTACGGAGTATACTACACAGGCTGTTCAGAGTTATTTGAAGAGCAGGGAAAAGTATAGGGGAATGTTGGGATTTTCTTGATTTGAATTATCTATTGTGCTGAAGAGGATTTATTGAATTGAAATATATCTTGATAGAAGATAATAGTGTAAGGTAATTGAATTTAGTATCTGCTTAATCTTAATTTATGCGTAAGGTAACTGGATTTATGGAAGGTTTATATATTTGAATTTTCTTATTTTTCTAGGTTATTAGTTACCTTACAAAAGATGGTGTATAAAAAGTATATAAAAAGAAATGGGAAAGTATTTGGACCTTATACTTATAAGACTGAACGAATTGATGGAAAGATAAAGACAACTTATGTTCCTGAAGAGGCAAAATCTAATGGTTGGTTTAGTGAAATTAAAAATAAACCTTGGGCTTTTTCTGCTTTGGTATTGGTGATAATTTTAATTTTATCAGGGATTACAGTTTTGTATTCTGGAAATAATGAGCAAGTTGTTGTTAAAAATGAAGAGGTGAGTATTTCTATTGTTGGGGAGAGTAATGCACAAGTTCCTTCTAGTTCGGGATTTGATAAAATTAAGGATTTTGTTATAAATGATTTAATTCAACCCATTTTCGGGCTTTTTGAGAAAGATGTGATGTTTGCTCCTATTACAAGTAAAACTAGTATTCTTACAAGTTGCGGTGCAAGTTTAGCTACTGGAGATACAGAATATTTATTGAATAATGATGTTAGTACTACCACTACCTGTTTTAGTTTTACAGGAGTTCCAGGAAATAGAGTATTAAATTGTCAAGGGCATACTATCACTATTTCTGGTTCAAGTGCTAAAGGAGTCAATGTTCAAGCTGGTACAGATATAGCTGTTAAGAATTGTATTATTAACACCACTGGACTAATTGGTAGTTCTATGAATGGGATAAGAGTTTCGGGATTATCTAATAGAGTATATTTGATTAATAATACATTTAACATGAATGCCGTAGATTCGACTAGTGCGGGAATTTATTTATCGCAGGTTGCTGATAAGGGAATTTTCATTATTAATAATACTCTTAATGGAATGAATATAGGTGCTAAATTAGGTAGAGGGATTTTTATTAAACAGACATCCAATGTTAGTTTGTTTGGAAATGTTTTTGGAAATTATGTAGACTATAATGTTTATTTTGATATTACTGATGTTGCAGCAAAAAGAGACTTTTTTGTTGGAGATAGCCAAGTTTATGGTTTGTCTAATTTTTACGGGCTTTATAATAATTTTAATGTTATTGATGATGAGTTTGGAAGTGTAAGATATTCCAGTTTGGATGAGGGAAGTAAGCCGGGAGGAACTAATATTAATTTAGGGGAAGATATTCAGATAAATTCTAATTCAGTTTATATTAAACCAGGAAGTTTATTTGCCAAGTCTGCGGAAATATTATTTAAGGGAATTCCTAATTATGGCGAAAATGTTAGAGTTCTTAATAATGGGGTGGATTGTGGGGGAGCTTGTGGTATCTTAAATAATGATTTAGGTAATGGGAAGATAACTATTTCTGTGGAGGGAGCAGGAAATTATTCTATAGACAGAACGAGAATTGTTAAGCTAACGGTTGATAGTCCTATTGAAGCAAAGACTTATACTAGTAATAGTATTGATTTTAATTTTACTGCTGAAAATGCATTTGAATGTAAAATTGAAGAAATTACAGAGGGATTACACGAAATATATAAGGATATTTGTACTAATATGACTTTGAATCTTGGGGGAGAGGGGACTCAGACTTATAAGGTTAGAATTAGTGCAACTGATTTTGCTGGGGATTATTCTACTTTAGCAGACTCTCAAGCTGTAGAAATTAATTTTACTATTGATACTACTCGCCCAGGGGTTGAATTAAATCCTATAACTATTGCTGGCTCAAAATTGAATGCGACTGCATTGGTAGAAGGCGTTGGACAGTCTGGTGTAAGTAATGTAACTTTTAGATTATATAATTCTAGTTCAGGAAGTTTATTGGATACCTTTGTAGATTATGACTTGCCTTATATCTATATTCGTGATTTGTTTTCAAACGGAGTTTATTATTTGAATGCAAGTGCATTTGATGGTAATGGGAATGAGGGTAAAGTGGGCAGGGTTATTTTATTCGATAATCAGAGGCCTACAATTATTGAACACAGCAAGTCATTTCAAGGTGGGCTTATTAAAGTTAATTTTACCATTAGCGATAATCTAGGATTAAAAGAAGCAAGAGTTTCTTTATATAACTCAGGCGGGATTTTTGAAGGACATGCTATTGATTTGTTAGTTTTGAATGATCTTACTCATACGGAAGAAGTTTCATTTAGCAATATACTTAACGGAGTATATTACTTTAATATTTCTGCACAGGATAATGCTGGAAATAATTATTCTGTTAGAAGCGGAGATTTAAGCATGGGTTTAGCACCAGTAATTAGTTTCGGAGTTAATAATCCTGTTGATGAGGGGATTGTTAAAAGTCCATTCAAAGTAAGTGCAGATAGTTCTTCTTCTGGTATTACTGATGTTACTGCTTGGTTTTATAATGTTAATAGTCATAGCGTTACTACTAAATCTTTGACTTTATCATCTGCAAATTATTATGAAACGAATATTTTGTTTTCTGATTTAGCTGATGGAGACTATAATTATAATATTTCTGCAACTAATTTATACGGGTCTGGATTTACGCCGACATCTAAATCTATAACTTTAGACAATAGTGTTCCGCAGATAAGTTTTGGAAGTAATACAGATGAAGCTGCTGTAAATAAATTAAGTTATTATACTAATTTTTCTTTAAATGATAATAATTTAATTGATTCTTTGGAGGTTAATCTTTCTAATTATAGTGCTAGGTATGATAATTGGAAGGTTATCAATACTACTTCATTTAAAATCAATTCAAATAAAAATGAGATTATTCTCAATTATTCTTTGAATTCTGAAAATAAATACAAATTAATTGCTTCTGTTAATGATTCTGCTGGAAATGTAAATACTATTGAAAGAGAGTTTACAGTTAATTTACCTCCGACGATTAGGTTTGTTAGTCCTTCTGAAACTACTATTTCTTTGAGTTCATTTAATTATGATATTAATGTGACTGATAGTGATAATGTTGTTTTGAATGTGTGTTTGAGAAAATCGGGAATGGTTGATATTTGTAAAACTGAACGTACTGGAACTTTTAGTGAATTAGATACAGGAAGTTATATTTTAAATGCAACTGCAACTGATGAGGTGGGGAACGTTGTTTCTATTCAGCAAAGGATAACTATTGATCTTCAACCAGAAATTACCTTTGTTTTGCCTACCCTTTCTGATGGATCATATATCAAAGGAAATATTCTAGAGGTTAATGCTAGTGCTTATCATGCTAATCTTAAGAATATCTCTATTTATGTTTATAATTCTAGTAAATTAGTAAATGTTTCTAATAAAGATACTTCTGGAACTCGGGATTCGTTATTTGTCAGTTTAATTCTTCCTGATGGAATATATTATGTAAATGCTACGGCAGTTAGTACCCTTGGAACTAAGATTTCTACATCAACAATAAGATTGGTAGTTGATAATTCTCCTCCGGAAATTTTGAGCGTATTAAGAAGTAAAATTTCTAATACTTATATTAAGTTTGATGTTCAGGCAAGAGATAATGTTTCAGGAATAAAAGAATTTCGTGCTAAAGTGGTTAATGGAAGCGGTGAGGTAATATTTGATAAGGTTATATCTCTTAGTTCTGAAAATTATACTCTTGATTTGGATAACTTAAATAACGGAGAATATTCAGTTGAGTATAATTTGACTGATAATGCCGGAAATAGTTTTATACTATCTAATCAGAATTTTGATTTTTATAAGGCAGTTGGGTTAACTGGAGATATTAGAGATGCATTAGGAAATTCTAGAGTTGACAATTATACATTTTATAGAAATAACAGCGAAGAGTTAATTCATACTTTTGTTGGGAGTTCTTATAATATTCCCGAGGCAAGAGAGGTATTACATGAACGAACATATGATATATTAGTTAATTTTGATAGATATTCAATTAAGTTTTTGAATTTAGCTTTGAATTCTGCGATGTCTGGAAAGAAGCTTCCTTTTGATATAGACAATCTTACTACTCAAACTGTTGTTAATGGATATAAAACTCTTGGAGGAATTGCAGTCAATACTACTTTTAATGGTGGGGCTAAAATAGTATTTGATTATAATCCTGCGGATTTGTCTGATACTACTACTAATATTACGATTTTCAAGTGTACTAGTTGGAATTATTCTTACAGAACTTGTAATGATGAATCTATGCCTGATTATGGAGCAAGTAATTATTTTGTTGATAATGTAACTCACAAGGTATTTGTTAATGTTAGTAGTTTTTCTGCATTTATTTTAGGTGCAAGAACTTGTGGAAATGGAAATTATCAGCAGGCTTATGGGGAAGAATTTGCTTGTCCTTCAGATGCTAATACAGTTATACCTATTGTTAATCCTTCCGGGGGAGGTAGTCCTGGCGGCGGTGGAGGCGGTGGGGGGGGAGGTGGTGCTCCTGTGCAGAGGCCTGTGAATTTAACTAGGAATTTAACTATTGGGGATTTGGAGATTTCATTTTCTAAGATTGATGTGAGGATTAATGAGGGAGATGTTTATGTTGCAAATGTTACTTTGACTAATAAGGGAGAGGCAGAACAAAGTGTTTCTACATTCTTAGATTCAGAAATTGAAAATGTTGTTAGAGTTGATAAGGATATTAGAGTTTTGGGAGGGCAAAAATTAGTTTTGCCTGTCTATATTAATGGAGCGAATGTTGGAGCATATCTGGGGAATTTGGTATTTGTTAATCAAGGGACTAACAAGAGCGTTGAAGTTAAAGTCGTTGTGAAAGATAATGTTGAAAAATCTATTGATTTGAAGGCTGTTGTAAAGAGAAATCAAATTTCTGCTCAGAATCCTCTCGATTTTAAGGTAAATGCCTATAACACTGGACAGGGAAGTGATTATGAAGTTGGATTTAGATATGATGTATTGGAAGGCAATAATACTGTTTATCACTCTGATGAGTCATTTATGCTTCAGGATGTTTTGTCTTATTCAAAGAGTTTTAATCTTCCAGTAGAGATAGTTAATGGTGCTTATACTTTGGTTATTGAAGCAGATTATGTCGATGGAAGTAAAGTAGTTTCAGTTCCTTTTGATGTGATAGATAGAGGGACAGCATTTGTTTTAATACTTAAGAATTATTTGCCTTTGATTGTTGTTTTAGTGGTTCTTATTTTCATTGCGATTGTTTTGGTTTATTATTTCAAGTTTGTTAGAAAGAAATTGTTTTTGAAGAAAATGGAAGAGTTAAGAGCACATAGTCCTTATCCATTTCCAAATTTTGATTTATTGCCTAAATCAAATTATGCTTATATTGGAAAGGTTGCAGACTCTGGACAAAAAACATTTTTAGACTATATGCAATTGAATAGACATACTTTAATTGCCGGAGGAACTGGAAGTGGGAAGACTGTTGCTGGAATGGTTATTGTTGAGGAACTGATAAAACATGGGCTTTCAATTATTGCATTTGATCCTGTTGGGCAGTGGACTGGATTTGCTAAGAAATGCGAGGATAAGATAATGTTACAAAGATATCATAAGTTTGGTTTGTCGGCTCCTCATGGATATAAGGTTAACATAATTGAGATTACTCCAGATAAATTAGATTTTAATGTTGTTGGTTTGTTGAAACAGAAAGGGCTTAATGTTTTGAAGATGGATAATCTTTCTCCAAAGCAATTGGATGAATTTATTGATAAATCTTTGAGTCAGATATACAGTGCTAAATTAGATGAGACTTCATCATTCAAATCTTTAATTGTATTAGATGAAGTTCATAGGCTTATACCTAAGTATGGTGGAAAGACTGCGCACATTAGATTGGAGCAGGCAGTTAGAGAGTTTAGAAAGTGGGGAATTGGTTTGCTTTTGATATCTCAAGTTTTGACTGACTTTAAGGGAGCGATTAGAGGAAATATTGGAACTGAGATTCAAATGATGACTAGATATGAAGGAGATATTAAGAGAGTTAAGGAAAGACATGGGGCAGGAGTTAGTCAGTTAATGGCAAAGATGACTACTGGACTTGGAATGGTTGAATGTGCTCAATATAATCAGGGACAACCATACTTTGTAGAGTTTAGACCTTTGTTACATTCTCCTCTTAAATTGTTAGATTCGGATTTGCAGAGAATGTATGGAATAAAGTCGGAAGATAAACCTAAAGTAGAATCTACTCAAATTGTTGGAGAGAGAAAAGGATTTATTGATAGCATTAAGGCGAGTTTGAAGGAGAGGCAGGTAAGGGCTGAAAAAGAGAGGATTGAAAATGAGAAGAGAAAACTTCAGGAACAGAGGATGAAAAATGAGAGAGTTTCTGAGAAAGATAACGCGGGAGTTATTAGACAGAAATTGGATGAGTTAAGGAAGAATAGAGAAGAAGAAGAGAAAGTAGAGAAGAATAAAAAAGATAAGGGAGACGATGATAATATTCCTCGAAGTGCGCTGAGATAGGAGCAGGTTTCACGAAAGATTTAAATAGTTCTTACTTATCTTACTATTAAGATGGAACAGCAAATTAAAGAGATAAGGACTATTACAATAACTGATAAGGGACAGATTTGTATACCTAGGGAGGCGAGAGATATTGCTGGATTTCAAGAGGGTTCTAAAGTGAGTCTTATAGTTTATCCTGATAGGGTGGAGATAAGGTCTATGAAAAAAATAAGTGATGTTATGTTTGCGATGCTTGCAAGTGAGGACGTTTTGGCTAAGAGTTGGATGTCGAAAGAGGACGATGAAGCATGGAAGGATTTGTAAATTATGAAAAAGGAGAAGTTGTAGTAATTCAGTTTCCATTTTCTGAAGGTGAGGCAGTTAAGAAAAGACCTTCTTTGGTTGTTGCAAAACTTAGAGGAGATAATGTGATTTTGTCACAAATAACCAGTCAATCAAGACCAGATCCAGATTTGATAGAATTGAAGTTGAAAGATTTTCAATCTGGCGGGCTTTCAAGGGATAGTTTTATTCGACCGAGCGTTTTATTTACGATTCATAAATCAAGGATAAATTACAAAGCAGGTAAATTAAAACAGGAAAAGATAAGGGAAGTTCAGAATAAGCTTTGTGAGATATTTGTTAGATAACTTATAGAGGATTTGGAAAAACCCCAAAATCCTCTAAGAATCGCTTTGAAAACCCT
>JBBSYD010000009.1:0-7701 GCA_038045425.1 Nanobdellota archaeon
TAAAATTGTTTGTAACTCTCAGAATTCTAGCTGGAGTGCAACCAGAACGCCTGCCTGTGAATTAGGATGTTGTTTGCTTGGAGACCAGGCCGCCTTTGTTTCATTAGTAAGATGTAAAAGATTATCTTCATTTCTAGGACTTGAAACTAATTATAAAAAATCAATAACTAGTGAGACTGCTTGTATTTTAGAAACATTAAATCAGGATAAGGGAGCTTGCGTATATGAATCTGAGTTTGAAAATAGTTGTAAATTTACAACAAGAGAAGATTGTTCTAAAATGATTAAGGGAACATTCTTCAAAGATAAGTTATGCACTGCTTCTGAATTGAATACTGTTTGCGAGAAGACTACTAAGACTATTTGTCAAGACGGAAAAGAAGATGTTTATTTTGTTGATACTTGTGGAAATCCTGCGAATGTTTATGATTCAAATAAGAAAGATGATTTGAATTATTGGACGAATTATATTGCTGATGAAACTCAATTGTGTGGTTCAGGAGCAGTAGATGGAAGTGCTAGTTCTAAGAGTTGTGGAAATTGTAATTATTTAGCTGGAAGTATTTGTAGGCCTGCTACAACTGGAAATAAAGCTAATTATGGAGATAATATTTGTAAGAATTTGAATTGCGTTGATATTGGAAAGAAACATGGAGAATCTTGGTGCGAATATACTGACTCTGGAAAGAAAGATGTTGCAATGAATTCTGTTGGAAGTAGATACTTTAAACATACTTGTCAAAATGGAGAAGAAACTGTTGAACCTTGTGCAGATTTTAGACAGGAAGAATGTATTCAGGATTCTATAACTGGAACTGGAGGATATAAGTTTTCTCAAGCGGCGTGCAGAGTAAATAGATGGCAGGATTGTTTTGCTCAGAATAAGAGTGGAGATTGTACTAATACTGATAAGAGAGATTGCTTGTGGAAAACATATGCAACATTTAATGTTTGTTTGCCTAAGAATCCTCCTGGGAAACAATTCTGGAATTCTGAAGAGGCAAAAGGAATGTGTGCATTAGGAAATGGTGCTTGTACAATTACATATGAAAAAGGAATATTTGGAGATAGTGCAAAATGTGTAAGTGGATGTGAATGCGAAAATAAGGGTGCGTGGATACAAAGTAGAATTGAAGTTTGCACTGCATTGGGAGATTGTGGATATAATGTTAATTGGAAGGGAACTTCGGGATATGATGAAGCATATGATGTTATTAGAACTGGATTTGTTCCTTAATTAATAATGCCCTCCGATTGGATTAATGTAATTATCTTCTTCAGCAACATAGGTTTTAGTTCAAAAAAATATTCATAACCAAAAAATCATGTTAAAGTTAAAGATGAGATTATAGTTAAAAGCAGTGAGTATAACGTTTGCGACATTTAAAACTTATAGAGGATTTGGAAAAACCGTAAAATCCTCTAAGAATCGCTTTGAAAACTCTTTTAAAAATATGAACTAACTGGGTTATTCAAAGCGCTCTATAGATATTTAGATTATTACTTATTAAAAGTTAATATACTAAAAAGAGATTAAATAATTTAAGACTATTCTTTCTAAAAAAGACATAATTAATGCACTGTAAGGTAGTAATTTTATTGACGATAAAATATATAAACCATGAAATAATTGATTTGTATGGATAATAGACAGGCTATTAAACATTTTTGTCTTAGTGCAATTTGCGGAATTGGATTGCTCGGCGGTGGATGCTTTGGTCCAGGGCCAGAACATCCGTTAAATATTGCTGGAAGTATTGTTCAACCAGTACTGGGAACTAAAAGATATGAAACTGCTCCTGTCTTTCAAGAATTACCTGAAGGAAGTAAACCTACTGCAGTTTATGGTAATGTTCTTTGGTGGTATAAGGATGGAGATGGATTTACTCAACCACCTATAAATTTTATGGGATATTTTTTAGTTTATACAAATGAATTTAGATTTAAGGGACATAGTGGTGCTTTTGCAGTTATGCCTTTTGAGGAAATAACTGGCATATATAGTGTTTGGATAACTAGTCAAGTGCATATTCAAACCCCTCGAGAAAATTATGGATTTGTTTTTATGAAAAGGTCGAGAAAAGGAGTTGAAGAGCAATTGAAAAAAGATAGAGGAGATATTAGATATGTTTTACCTATAAATAAACTTCCTGCTGATGTTCAGAGGAGATAAATATGAATATTAAAAAATCAATTGCTATAGTAGGAATGTGCGGAATTTTAGGAGGATGTGCGTCTTATGATATGCGAACGGATTCTGGATTGGCTGCAACTATAGTTGATCCTACTGGAATTTTAGGAGGAGTTTCTAGGGAACTTCTTGGGACTGGGCCTAAACAACCTGTTGCGGTACAAAGAGCACCTGCCCCGACGGGAAGGTTGTTAAAAGTTTATGATAATACTACTTGGGAAAATGCAAAGTCTTGGGCTTGCGAGAGAGGAAGATTTGCAGTTTATGATAATGCATTTAGATTTAGTAATACTAGAGGAGATAATTGGGTAGTTTTACCTTTTCATGCGATGTATGATATTGAATTACAAAAACATTTTTTTAATTCAAAAGTATTTGCTGCTAAAACTGCAGATAGAGATTATACTTTTACGTTTGGTGGAAATGCAAGAACTCAAGCGGCGTATGATGAATTGAAACCTCTTTGGCAATCTTCGAGATAAATGTTATAATCTAAGTTCCTAATTCAATGAAATATTATCGGCATATAAAACATCTTTAAATCGAACATTAGATAATAATTTTTTAGGCGTAATTAGCTCGTTTATAATTTCTATGCTAAAATTTACAATTTCAATTATATTTATAAACAATATTTATCTCTATAAATCATGCAAAAAGAGAGTAAAAAACGAAGGTTGAGATTTATTAGTTTGTCACAAATATTTATGTTGGTGTTGATGACAGTTTCTGTTTCTTATTTTTTGAGTTTGCAAATGGGAATGGTTAGTGCTGTGGAAGCGTGGGCTGCGCCTGCAATTGCAAGTACTCCTGCTTCGTCATTATCAATTACTGCTCCAGCAACAGAGTTAGAATTAGCCGTACAAGAAGGGATATTTGGGGGGGCTGCGCCTGCAGCTAAACCTGCGACTCTTGGAAGTATCGTTGGAGATGTTGCAAGTGGAGGGGCAAAATTAGGACTTACTGGGACAAGTGGACTTGTGGTAGGTTCATTGATTCAAGGATTATTTTGGGCTGGATTAGTTTCATTACTTGTACAATATATTGGGCCAATGTTAGGACTTGATAAAAAGAATGTTGGAGCATTGCAAACTGCTGCATTTATTGGAGGAGGAGCTGCAGTTCTTGCTAAGATATTTGTACCTGAGGGAGGATTATCTTTGGGATCAATGGGAACTTTAAGTGCAAATACGGTATTTGGAATTACATTTGTAGCTGTAACTGTTGTTGCATTCTTATTTTTATATTCGAAGGAAAAGACACAAACTGTTACATTCACATGTTTACCTTGGGCGCCTAAATTGGGGGGCGCGGAGTGTACAAAGTGTAATGATAATCCTGAAACACCTTGTTCGGAATATAGATGTAAATCACTTGGACAGGCGTGTGATTTAGTAAATAAGGGAACTATTGAAGAAAGATGTGTCTGGATTGCGAGAGGAGATGTTACAAGTCCGACTATTACTCCTTGGAATGAACCATTGTCTGATGGATTGAAATATACTCCTTTGCCTAAAGATGCTACAAGACCAACGGCAAGAGGAGTTGCAATATACAAACAGGATGGAAGTTGTTTAGATGCATTTACTAAATTAACTTTTGGTGTTTTGACTAATGAGCCTGCACAATGTAAATTAGATTATGCTATAAAGAATTATTCACAGTTACAATTTTATTTTGGAGAGTCAAATTATTTCTTGTATAATCATACTCAAAATATGAAGTTGCCTTCACCAAATAATTCTGCAGTTGCAAGTCCCTTGTTTAAGAATGATGGGACGATGACATTATATTTGAGATGTCAAGATGCAAATGGAAATACTAATGATGATGCTTATGCAATTGAATTTTGTGTTGATAAGGCAGCAGATACCACTGCTCCATTGATTGAATCTTTCACAGTAGAATCTGGAAAACCAGTTAGATATAATATTGATAATTTCACAATAGGCGCTGAAACTAATGAGCCTGCACAATGTAAATGGAGTAGAAGTGATAAGCCCTATGATGATATGGAAAATACTATGAGCTGTTCTATGGATCCTACAGATATAAATGGAAATATGAATTATCCTTGCACTGGAAGCTTAACTGGGATAAAGAATAATGTAGAGAATAAGTTTTATTTCAGATGTAAGGATGAAGCTGGAAATATGATGACTCAAGGTAAAGAATTAATATTATTAGGAAGTCAGCCATTAAATATACTTGAAGTAAAACCAAATGAAACTATTACTGGAAGCACAAATGTTGTTACGGTAGACATTGAAGTTATAACTGATGACGGAGCAGAGGAAGGAAAGGCAACTTGTTATTATAATAATTCTCTAACTCAAGATTTTATAGAGATGAGTGAGACTGAAAACTATATGCATAAACAGCCATTGGATTTAGTTTCTGGAAATTATACTTATAATATAAAATGTATCGATGCTGGAGGAAATGTTGCAACTAAAGATACTTCATTTACAGTGTTCTCAGATACGTTTGCTCCTAGAGTAACTAGAGTGTATAAGGATCAGGCATTGAAAGTTGTAACTGACGAAGATGCACAGTGTTATTATTCTAAACAAAGTTGCAATTATGTACTTAATGAGGGATTGAAGATGAGTTATGCGAATGCTAATTCTGCAGATGAATCATATGCTCCTTGGGAGCCTGGAAGCACATATTATGTTAAATGCGTAGATGAATATGGAAATATGCCTGCGCCTAACTCTTGTTCAGTTGTGGTAAGTCCAAAGGGTATTGGAAGTATGACTGGAGCGACTACTACGAATAGTAGTTTATTGTAATATATGGACAAAGCATTAATAAGCATTTTTGAAAAAATAAGAGATGAGCCCTTAGAAATTCCAGAAAATTATTTGGATAAAGATAATAGATGTTGGGGGAAAAGTAGAAGATTGTATGCATTACTAACTAAAGAAGGATATAATGTTAGGTATAGGGTTTGCTCATTTAAATGGTCTAAACAAAGATTTCCTAAAGAGATATTGGAAATTCCTCATAAAGATAATGATTTTCATTTATATTTGGAAATAAGAATTAAGAATAAGTGGATTAAATTAGATTGTTCAAATGATTGTTTACTTCCAGAATATAATTCGTGGAATGGAAAAGAAGATTGTAAAATAGAAGTAAATTATGAAAAGATATTTTCTCCTAAAAAAAGTTTAGAAATAGAAAACCAAGAAAAAAGAAGTTTTCAAGAAGACATTAAAGAAAATAAACAATTTTATTCTGCAGTAAATACCTTTCTTAAGAAAATTAGAAAGAAATATTAAGAAAAAGATTCTGGATTGTCTTCAAAGAATTGACTCGCACAACGAGAAATGTGTAAATTTAGAGTAAAATAAGTTATCAAGAATAGCCGATTTTTCCTTCGAGCTTTCTTCCTGTTAAAGGACCTTCTAAGAATTCTAAAGTCTCGGTAATTGAACTCTGAGTATTCCCGTTTGGGGCTGGGCCATGAAACATACTATGTGTATATCTTACTTTAGTGCCTAAAAGTACTGGTTCAAAAACAGGAAGAGATTCATTAGGGAATTCAAACTGGCCTGTTCCTCGTTCATTTTTGACAGTTAATAAAGAAGTTTGTAATGGAACTGACGCCTCAATTGAAAGAAATTTACCTGTAGAAAAATAACGTGTTCTTCCATTTGTTACATTAGTTATCGTGCCTTCGACAATTGTAGTTAATCTTTCGTGCATATAACTTGGGGCAGTCGTAACTCTGTGAGTAATCTCAAATATACCTTCAGATTCACTAGTTTCTTTAGTATGGAATTTTTGAATTTTACTTGGCATGTTTTTTATTAAATAATTGTGTATTTAAATGTTTCTAGTTGTAACTACTTAAAAGTGTTTACAGAAAATATTAAGAAAAAGATTCTGGATTGTCTTCAAAGAATTGACTGAACTTTTTTCCTTGGGTTTTGGCGAGGGTTTTACTTACTACCCAATTTTTTCCCGTGTCTTCTAGTTGACTTGGATTGATAAATATCCAACCTTCATAATTGAATCTTACAGCAATTACTGCTTGAAGCCCAATCATGTGAGAGTAGAGAACAAAATCTTCAATTTGTTGTTTTGTGATGTAGATTCTGTCTTTTTTACTGGATTTGGCTTCTATTGTGTATCCTCGTTTTCCCATTTTTGCTGCGATTATGTCACAGGGAGAATCATCGTTAACTCCAGAACCTGCAACTCTTAGTGCTCTCCAGCCATGCTCGGTAAATATTCTTACTAACTCGCGTTCTGCATTACTCCCTTTTGATTTATTTGACATTTTTATCCTCTTTCTCAATTTAAACAAAGTTTATGAATTTAATAAGTTTTGCTAAACGAAAGATTTAAATAAAGGTATACCTAAGGTATACCATGAAACAAGAATTAATAAAGCAAGTAGTCAAAGTAGGAAATACTGCTGGAGTTTTAGTACCAAGAGAATGGCTAAATGGAAAAGCGAAGATAATCCTATTAGAAGAAAGTTTGAATATGGAGAAGATACGAACTGAAATATTTAATATGCTCTCTGAATATCTCCCAGAGATTAAGGCGATTATTCTTGCAGGAAGTTATGCTCGAGGAGAACAAGATAGTGAGAGCGATGTGGAAGTGATTGCAATTAGTGAAAATCTAAATAAAAAGTTAGAAAATGGAAAATTTACAATAATTATAATTCCTGAAAATAAGTTGAATGAATATCTTGAAAGTAATGCTATGCCTTTATTGCCTATGTTACGAGAAGGGAAAGTTTTATTGAATGAAACGTTAGTACGAAATTTTACTTTAAAAAGTATAAATAAAAAAAATATAAAATGGATTGCGGAAACAACTGAAAGTGCTTTGAATATTGATAAAACTTTTTTGGATATGGATAAAGAAGCAGAAGAAACGGAATGCGATGATAGTGTTGCGTATTCATTGGTTTTAAGACTTAGGGGACTGCTTATAATTCGTGCTTGTAAGAAGAATAAGATTTTTTATAATAGGGAATTACGTGAAATTATAAAAAAGATTACCGGTAATGAAGTTATATACTATCAGTATAGAGCAACTAAAAATGATAAAAACTTGCCTAAGAAAGCAAGTGTGGCTCAAGCGATTAAAATTTATGAGTATACAAGAAAGATGTTAGAAGAGGTTAAAAAATATGAATAGAAAGAAAAGGTTAGAAAAAGGAATTGAAAGTTTGGAGGAGCAAATAAAATTACATCAAGAAAAGATAGATAATTATGTAGGATCTAATCCATATTTAATAGAGTACTGGGGACGAGAAATAGAGGATATGAAAAAACGTAAAGAGAATAGAAAAAGTAAAATAGAAAGAAAATAAAAATTTTAATTACTTCTTTCCTGCCCAATTGTAAACTGCTGCAAGGATATATCCTGAGATATATCCTCCTACAAATGCAAGAAGAGTAAGAACGATTAAGCTAATCCAAGTAAATCCGGCTACATCCCAAATAAGAAATTCTAGTCAATAAACAAGTTTAAATATACAA
>JBBSYD010000010.1:0-6900 GCA_038045425.1 Nanobdellota archaeon
GAATAAAAGAGTAGACGGAAAAGTTGTAACTAGTTATATCGGGCAAAAACCTAATGAAAATAAAAATAGGAAATTGGCAAAAAATATTTTTGTTTTGTTAGGGGTTGTTATCTCAGTTGTTCTGTTAGTTGTTTTTTTCAAAGGATTTACTGGAAATGCTGTTTTGGATTTGAAAAGCGATTATGTAGAGGGTTCGAGTATTGCTGGGACTTTGAATTTAGTGATTAAGGAAGGGGAGTTAATACCTAAGGATTCTCAAGTTTTAGTTTTTTTAGGAGATTATAGGCAAGAGTTTAGTATTAATGAATTGTTGAGTGATAATTTAGCAACTGGTGTATTTTATCTTGAAGGTAAGAATGTGGCGGGGGAAGGAGAGGGTTATGGTTTGATTGGAAAAAAGAAAGTTTATCCTGAAATTGATTTTGAATTGAGAGTTTTTGATTCTGGTAATGCGATAGATGAATCTAATGTTTCTGAAAGTGTTTCTGAGGAAAGTAATGTTAGTAATGAAATTCCTGAGGAAGTTCAGGTTGCTGAATCTGTTGTTGAATCTTCTTCTGAGGAGGGAGTAATTACTGGGCAGGTAATTGAAGAGAATGAACAAATTATTTCTGGGAAGGTTGCCCAGGGAGAGAATTTTGAATATTTGCTTGAATCTGGGCAAGATTATGAAATTGTTTCTGGAAGTTTGAAGTTTAATGATACTAAGTTGGATGATGAAGAGATTCAGGTTGTTAGGGAAGGAGATAAGTTAATTATTTCTACTGATTATTTCTATGAAGAAGAGGGTTTTGGAAGCAGTTATATTAGAAGTGGCATGAAAGAGTTCAGTATTGATTTAGGGAAATTAAATATTCCTGCTAAAGAAGGAGAGTTGAATGTGATTTTGAGTTATAATAATGAAGAAATTGTTTCTGCAAGTAGTAATATAAATTTGGCAAATGAGACAAAAGTTATTGTTGTTGAAGAAGTAAATATTTCTTTGCTCAAGGAAATACCTAATTTGAGGATTGCTCTTGGAGGAGAAGCTTCATTAAATATCACTGATTATTTTATTGGAGCAACTTCCATTGTTTTGGAAGGACAGAATATTTCTTCTAATCTGAATGGAGAGATTTTGACTATTATTCCTGATGTAGGTTTTAAGGGAGCAATAAGGGCAAGGATTATTGCATTTAATGATGAGCGTAATGTCAGTAGCAATTCATTTAATATTTTAGTTTCTTCGGGAGCGGTTAATATTCAAACGTCTAGGGAAAAGATAAGGGTTGGACAGCCAGTTAAATGGAGTAAGAATATTAGTTTGGATAGTCCTGAAAATTTTACAGTTAGTTTGCCCGGGATTGCTGAAGGCGTAGTTGTAAAGAAGGTTGATTCAGTTGAAGAGCAAGTTTTGGGTGATGTGTCTTTAACTGGAAATGTAGTTATGCAAATGGATTTGGGTGTTGAAAGTGAGGGATTATTTACTCGATTTTGGAATTTTATTTTATCATCCATGACTGGAAATGTTATAGAAAATCAAATTGCAGAGGAAAGTAATTCTGTGGAGGTTGTTGTTTCAGCAGAATCTAATAATTATATAATTGAATATGAGACTCCTGCTCCAGAATTAGTTGAAAGAGAGTCTGATAATGGAAAAAGTATAACTATCGCTGGGCCTGATGAAGTTACTTATACTGATGTTATAGCTTCTAGTAATTTGAGCAATAGAATTCCTATTTCTGAGAGTAATAGGATAAAGTTGTATTGGAAGGATGCAAGTTTTGGAATTACTGGATTGAAAGAAGTTAGTGAAGTTGGTGAAACTGAATTGGTTAGCAATGATAAAATAGTTGAGAGTATGTCTTCAAATATCGATTTGGAAATTCCATTTGATTATTATGATTTAGATTATGATGGAAATATTGATTATATTGAATGGGTTGTTCCTCATTTAAGTGAACAGAATTTTGAATTAATTTATATTGTTAAGGCAGATATTCTTGATGAAAATAGAAATTTTGTTGAAGATATTTATAATCAGGCTTCTGCATTAGATGAGAATTTTTCTAGAGTGATTAATTCTGGAGAATTTGTAAGGGTTTATTTCGAAAAGAATTTGACTTCTAGGAATGATATCACTTTGTATGCTCGAGGAAATGGCGGGCAATTGAATGTTTATACTAAGAATGGAAATGAAAGTATTGCTAGATTTGATAATATTGGAGAATTTGGGAAGTATAGAGTTATTTTGAGTGGCTTGCAAGGAGAGGAAGATGTTTTTGATTTGGAAGTAATGTCAGGAAGCTTAGAGATTGATTATATTATTGACCCTGTTGAGTCTAATGCTCCTAATATTTCTATTGGAAGTGGAACTACTTCTGGAAATATACTTATTGGACAGAATTTTAGTATTAATTTGTCTACTGCTGATCAAAGTGATTATTATACTTTTGTCAATTTCAATAATTCTTTAGTTGGATGGTGGACATTTGATAATTATAGTACTGGAACGATTTATGATGAGTCAGGGTATGGGAATAATATGGTTTATGATCCTACTTTTTCTGGAGGAATTGGATGGAATCTTACAAATGTTAGCGGACCATTTAATACTTGTAATCTTTACAACACTTATCTTTCCAATATAGAATTTCCTAGTTTGATAAACATAAGCTATGCAGATAGCTTAAATATGACTAATTTTTCTATTTCATTTTGGCATTTTTATGAGCCAACAGGTAATGAAAGAGTTTCGTTAATAGGTAAAAATTATAGTAACCCTGATTGGGAAATATATCGAGATAACTTAGGGTATTTCTATTTAAATGCAAGTTCTGGATTGTCCTCTTTAGGTAATTGTTCTTTTCAAACTAATTGTCACATTGTTGTGACAGTTCAAAATGATTCTGCTAAGATATACTTAAATGGTAATTTAGATAATTCTGGAAGTATAGGAATTGTAAATAATACTGCTTCTGATTTGTATATCGATTTAAATCAGGGATGGGGGACTGGAAATATGGATGAATTATTAATATTTAATAGAGTTCTTGGTGCTGATGAAGTTTCTGCATTGTATAATACTACTTCAGTTAATCAGTATGTTCATAATTTTACCAATTTATCTACAGGGAGTTATTCCTATAAGGGATATGCACGAGATACAAATGGAAACAATAATTATACTTCTGAATTGAGCTTTTTGAGTTCTGCATTTGATTTTAGTTTGATTTCTCCACTTAGTAAGTTGTATAATTCCTCATCAATTTGGACAAATATAAGTTCAACTTTATCTGCAGAATATTGTTTATATTCAAACGATAGTTTTGTTACTAATCATAGTATGAGTTCAGTTAATAGTACTTATTTTGCTTCATTAGTTACATTTAATGAAGGATATAATACACTTGATGTTTGGTGCAATAATTCTGACGGAAGTTCTATAAATAGACGTATTGATTTTGATGTTTCTTTAAGCAACGCTGATCCTGCAGTTTATTTTATTTCTCCTAGTCCAAGTTCAGGAGCGATATTTGCTAGAGATTCAGGGAATATTACTGTGAATTCAAGTGTATTTTCTAATAATAGAACCTATGCTTTTTTTAATGAAGATTTACTTGCTTGGTATCAATTTGAAAATGATAGTATCGGGAATGGAATTTATGATTCAGTTAGTGGGGAATATAAAATGAATTCTACAGTTGGTAGTGGAGGATATGGAAGTAATGGAGGGTATAGTTTGTTTAACTTTAATCACAATCTCAATGGGAGTTATAGCAACTTAACTTATCAAACATGTACTACTTCTTATCCTAATGGAAGTTGTATTATTGCTGGAGCGAATATTACTTTAAATAGATATCCCGTTATAAGTCCAAAAGACTATAATTATATAACTGATTTTGCTACAAGTTCATTCACGGTTTCTGGCTGGATTAGGACGGGTAATTATACTAAGCAAACTTTATTTTTCTTAAAAAGAGGGGATGGCGGACAGGTAATTTCTTGTAGATTAATCGCTTCGGGAGCAGGAGGAGTTGAGATATTATCGTCTTTAGATGCATATTCTCCAGTAGGTTATACTGGAAGTACTAATTTATCGGATAATAATTGGCACCAAATAACTTGTGTTAGAGATATTTCTCATGAACAAATTAGAGTTTATGCTGATGGAGTTTTGTTAGGAAGTTCAGGAATTCCAGATACAAGCAGTTTGTCTTATGTATTCAATTACAATACTAATGTTTCTCTATTATTTATTGGAAGTTCTGTAACTGATGCTACAGTTTATGGTTCTGGAACGCCGCAGTATAGTCAGGAATATCCTGTTGCAGGTTATGTGGATGAAGTTATGTTTTTCAAGAGGGCGTTGGGAGATTCTGAAATTAGAGGTTTGTACAATGCATCAAATGCACGAATATCTGCAAATAAAGTTGTTAGTGGAAATAAAACTTGGACTTTGTCTACAATTGTAAATGGAAGTAGTGTTTTGTATAGAGAAGATAATAATTTAAGTTTTAGAGTTGAAAATGGAATTGTTCCTGCTATTAGTTCTCCTATCGCACAGAGTTATAGTAGTTTACCTATTAGTTTAAGTATTAGCACAGACATTTCTGCAGGAAGTATTACTTTTAGTGTTGATTCTGGAGTGACTAATTATACTACTAATACTTCTAATAATTTGACTTTTACTTCTTCACTTAATTCTACTGTTCTTTCTCGTGATGGAAATTATAAATTGAATGTTTATGCTTTTGATAGTTTGGGAAGTCTTGCAAATGATAATGTTTCTAGAATATTTAGATTTGGGCAATATTCTCCTAGTGTTACATTTGTTTCTCCTTCTCCTTCTTCAGGAGCAAGCACTTCAAGCGAAGTTGTTCTTAATGCTACAATTAGTGATAGTAATAGTAATCAGACTTATGCTCTGTATACTACTGGAATAACTGGATGGTGGAGATTTGATAATGAAGAATCTAAATCTGAAAATGCGAGTTTTGTTTATGATTGGAGCGATAAGGGAGATGATTTGACTTTTTATGGAACTCCTGTAATTAATTTAACTGGAGGAAAGTATGGTGGCTCATATTATTTGGATGGAGTAAATGATTATGCTTCAATTGCTAATACTGGAAATAGATTTGATGTGGGTTCATTTGTATTGGGGGCGTGGATTAAGAGTAATGATTCTTCTGTAGGAAGAAAGAAAATAATTAGCTTAGGTAATTCTACTACTGGATATTATCTTGCTGTGAATGGAAGTGATTTTGAATGTGGAAGTACGTTAGATAATTTAAGTAATGTTTCCGGATATGTTGGAATAAATATTACCAATAATGAATGGAATCAAATTGTTTGTGTGCGAGATAGAACAAATGGGAGATTTTATTGGTATCTTAATGGAAATATGGTCAGAAATGTTTCTATTACAAATAGTGATTTATATGATATTACTGCGAATTCTTATTTTGGAAGTAATGGGAGTGCTGAATTTTATACTGGATGGGTGGATGAGGCGATTGCGTTTAATAGAGTCTTGGAATCTAGCGAGATTAGTGGGTATTATAATTCTTCAGGAATAGGAGTTTCTAGAACTGTGTCTTCATTATCTGGAGCTCAACAACAGTATATTAAAACAGTAGATTCAGATGGAAATTTCTATTCTACGTATTTATCATTTAATGCTCCTTCTACTGAAAGTGGGAGTGATGGTTCGTCTTCGGGAGGAGGGGGCGGGGCTACAGTAGTTCAAGATTTAAATTCTCCTTGTTATGATAGTGATGGAGGAAAGAATTATTATGCTGCTGGAAATGTACGATTAAATAATGCCGGGGCTATATCTAGTTATTCAGATAGATGTACGAGCAGAGATTTGTTAACTGAGTATTATTGTGAAGGAACTTCCATGGGGAGTGTTAATTATGATTGTAAGGGAACTTGTATTGGTTCTTCTTGTACTCGTCCTATCTCTCCTGAGAAGTTCTTTTTCTCTGGAACGAAGACGCAAATAGAAACTTTAATTGAAAAACAATCGGTTGGTGGAGGAGGATATAGCGCCGATGCAATTGAAAGATTATTATGCGGTGAATTGATAAGACAGAGTCCTTTGACTGCTAGTGCAGATAGTGTTTATTCGGGATATCCTGCTTCAAATGCTATTGATGGAAATATTGAAACTAGATGGCATGGAGAATTTACTTCTGAATTTTCTAAGTCGATTATATTTGATTATGAAAAGAAAATGTGTTTGAAATCAGTTGATTTGTACTTCCATTCATGGGATTTGCCAATAAAAGCAAATCTTTATGTTTCTAATGATGGAACTAATTGGGAAAAAGTTTTGAATGAAGTTAATTTCTTTTTACCAAGGGCAATAGGGGTTAGATTACCTAAGACAGTTATTGCAAGATATGTTAAAATAGAGGAATTGAATAGTTCAAGAGCACATGGAGAATTAAGTGAAATTAAATTCTTATCTGGGCATTATAATGAAACTAAGGGTGCGACTTTGTCATTAAGATGAAAATTGAGTTGAAGATTGGGAGGGAAAAGAAAAAAATTGAAGTGCATAAAGTTAGTTTTCTTGGAAAGATTTCTGGATTGATGTTTAGAACTCATAAGACTAGAAATTTATTATTTTCTTTTAATAGCGACGGGAAAAGAGCGTTGCATTCTTGGTTTGTATTTTTTCCTTTTTTGGTTCTTTGGACTGATAAAAATTATAATGTTCAGGAATTTAGAATGGTTAAGCCATTTTCGACGATAGTTTTACCTAAAAAATCATTTAGAAATGTTATTGAGTTGCCCTTAAATAATAAGAATGAGATGTTAATTAGGTTTATTCGAGGGAAAATTTGAGGGAAGATTGCGGCTACATCCCAAATAAGAAATTCTAGTCAATAAACAAGTTTAAATATA
>JBBSYD010000011.1:0-20681 GCA_038045425.1 Nanobdellota archaeon
TTTAATGATCTAGATTTCTATTCAAAAATCTATTTGGGATGTAGCCCTATCAACCACAAAACTTAAATACCTCCAATTTCTCAAAAGTAAAATAGAGGTTCTAGACTTTTAGAAACAAAATGGACAGCGATTTATCAAAAAACATATTAAAATCTAACACGAGCATAGTTGGAATAGTCTGCAAAGACGGAATTGTAATGGGCGCAGACAGACGAGCAACGGCAGGTTCAATTATCATGAGTAAGAATTCTCAAAAAGTTGTTAAAATAAATGATTATATTGTTGTAGCAGGAACAGGCGTTTCTTCAGATATTGATTTAAATCAGAGAGTATTCGCATCAGAACTAAAACTAAAAGAACTTAAAACTAAATCACGCCCGTCAGTAAGAGAGTCAGCTTCCCTATTCGGATTAATGATATATAGAAATATTAGAACTCCTAGCATGATTATGAATGTAGTAGGAATGCTAGTTGCAGGATTTGATGAAGATGGTTCGACTGAATTGTATACTATTGAACCTGCAGGAGGAGTTTACAAAGTAGAGGACTATGACGCAAACTTTTCATCAGGTATGCCTTATATATTAGGATTATTGGAAAGACAATATAGAAAGGACTTAACTGTTAAAGAAGGAATAGAACTTGCAAAAGAATGTATCAAATCTTCAACTCAAAGAGATGTAGGCTCTGGAAACGGAATAGACGTATTTACAGTAACTAAAGAAGGAATTAAGCAAGTCGTTTCTGAAGAGATAGTTCCAACATATAAATAATATTCATATTCTCAAAATAACATGGCAGACATACTAAAGAGTATAAAAGACGAATTACCAAAACTAGTCAGTGACGTGGCATTTGAAGGAGCAAACATAGTTCTTTACACAGATAATAAAGATTTTTTCAAAAATGGAGAATCTGAAGTAAAAAAAGTAGTTGAAAAAGTAAAGAAGAGAATTGAGCTTAGAGCAGAGAAAAGTATTCTTGCTGCCGAAGATGAAACTGAGAAAACAATCAAAGCACTTGTCCCGGAAGAAGCAGAAATAACCTCTGTGATTTTTGATGTTCAAAGAAGTTCTGTAATCATAGAAGCTAAAAAGCCGGGAATAGTAATAGGAAAACAAGGTTCAGTTTTGTCAGACATAAGAAAATCAACCTTTTGGACTCCTACTGTTCAAAGAAGTCCAGCAATAGCTAGTAAAATTACAGAAAAGATTCGTTCAGTCCTATATGCAAATAATACCTACCGAAGAAAATTCTTAAACGACCTAGGAAAGAAAATATTTCAAGATTGGAATCCAGAAAAAATGGATATCTGGATTAGAGTTACCTATCTCGGAGGAGGAAGACAAGTAGGACGTTCTTGTTTACTTTTACATACTCCTAAATCTAAGATTTTATTAGATTGCGGAATAAATCCTGCTTTTTCAGAAGGACAAGAAAGATTTCCTCACATGGATGTCTGCGAAATTGGAGATTTAAATTCAATTGATGCAATTATTCTTTCTCACGCACACTTGGATCACAGCGGGTTAATTCCTTATTTATACAAAATGGGATACAAAGGCCCAGTTTACATGACTGCCCCAACAAGAGACATTGCATCGCTTCTCGCATTAGACTTAGTAGGGGTTGCATATAAACAAGCAGAAAATCCTCTTTACCGAGCAGACGATGTCAAAGAAATGGTCAGACATTCTATTTGTTTAGATTACGGAGAAGTTACAGACATCGCTCCAGATATCAGAATTACTTTATATAATGCAGGACACGTTTTAGGTTCAGCTCAAGTTCACATAAATATCGGAAATGGATTACATAATTTTGTCTATTCAGGAGACTCAAATTATAGAAAAACTCGTTTACTAGACCCAGCAGTAAATCATTTTCCTAGAGTTGAAACTGTTACAATCGAATCTACCTATGGTGGAAAAGAAAATATCATTCCTCCAAGACAAGAATCAGAAGCAAGATTTATAGAATTAGTTAAAAAAACAATTGAGAAAGGTGGAAAAGTTCTTCTCCCTGAATTAGGATTAGGACACGCTCAAGAAACAGTTCTTAGAGTAGAAGAAGCAGTAAGAACTGGAGAACTACCAAACATTCCAGTTTATCTTGACGGAATGATTTGGGATATTACTGCAATTCACACCGCCTATCCCGATTTTCTTTCAGCTTCAGTAAGGAATGAAATTTTCCAAGATAACAATCCATTTACATCAGATATTCTAAAAAGAGTAGGAGGTCCAGCAGAGAGAAAACAGATTATTGAAGGAGGACCGTGTATTGTTATTGCAACTTCCGGCATGTTAGTCGGAGGAGCATCAGTAGAATACTTCAAAAATTATGCCGGAAATGAGAATAACCTATTAGTATTTGGTTGTTATCAAGCAGTTGGTTCTCTAGGTCGTCAAGTTCAAGAAGGCGGAAAAGATTTTCATATTGATGGAGAAAAAGTCGCGGTAAAGATGCAAGTAGAAACTATTTCTGGATTCTCAGCCCACTCAGGAAGAAACGAGCTTCTTCAATACATTAGTAGAATGATTCCTCGTCCAAAGAAAGTTATTATCAATCACGGAGAAGTTACTCGTTCATTAGATTTAGCTTCATCACTTTACAAACAAAATCGTGTTGAAACCATTGTTCCCAGAAACTTGGAAACAATTAGATTGAAGTAAATTTATATACTTCTCTGCTACTAAATAATCATGGCATGGAAAGATTTACCCTATTGGCTTAAGGGAGGAATTGTCGGAGGATTAGTAGATATTTTACTCTTAGTCTTCGCATTTATAACTTCTAGTTTGGATGCTTATGGAATCATATTTCAATGGTTTTTAATGATTTTTCTATTTCCTATTTTAATCGGAGTATTAATAAGTTGGATATTTGGAAAAATCGCTAGGAAAAAATAATTTCCCACAATTTAATTTATCTAAAACTTGCATCAGTTTGTTTTCTCAATTTTATTTGGGCAATAAAAGTTTCAAGCATACTTGCATTAAGTTTTATCTTATATTCATCATTTACTTCCAAACTTTGTTTTAACAGCACTACACTACCAACAAAATTACCCCCCAACTCCATATCTCGGATATTATCTTTAAAAACGTTAAAATTTCTCATTCCCATTGAACAATTCCAATAAGCATGAGCTTCAGAGTAATTTTGTTGTCCGATTAATTCTTTAACTCTACCAAAATCTGCAATTAAACCAGCTCGGCAATTAACAGCCATTTCATAAATACTCATCATTTAATTTTCATTAATAATCCCTTTTTAAATCTTCATAGAGAGAAAACTTTTAGTTTTCATACAATTTAAAAACAACCCTCTTCTACCCTTCATATGAAGCACACTTGGAAAATTACATTTCTTTTAATTTCTATGTTTATTGTTGCTCAAATCGTCGGACTCGCAGTAATTTCTACCTATCATCCAGTTACTCAAGAAATAAAAATCGATGACAATATTTCAGTAAATGAAACGGTCAGAAATCTTCCCTATGGGTTAGAACCTCCAGCATACTCTTCCAGCCAAAGTCTAATTTCATTTATTTCAGGACTCTTCATTGCAATAATCTTATTTTTACTTCTAATGAAATACCGAGTTGAATGGGTATTGAAATCTTGGTTTTTCGTTGTCGTTGTAATTGCATTATCCATAACCTTTAACGCATTTCTCATGTTTTCCAAATACTCAGCTTATCTCGCAATAATCCTTGCTCTAATCTTTGCATATTTTAAGATATTCAAAAGAGACATTCTTGCGCATAACTTTTCAGAACTTTTAATTTATCCAGGAATTTCTGCATTATTTGTTCCTATACTATCAATAAAAACAACAATAATTCTATTCGTAATAATTTCAATATATGACATCTATGCAGTATGGCACGCAAAGTTTATGCAAAAAATGGCAAAGTATCAAATCAATGAACTCAAAATATTTTCGGGTTTTCTTATTCCTTACCAATTACCTAAAGAACTTCAAACTGGAAAAGGCAAGAATAAAAATAAAGTTGCAGTAGCCATGTTAGGTGGAGGAGACGTAGTCTTTCCAATTATTCTTTCAGGAGTTGTTCTAAACTTCTGGGGACTTCCTCAAGCTCTTCTAGTAACTCTAGGTGCAACATTATCCTTACTTCTACTCTTCATGTATTCAGAAAAAGGCAAGTTCTATCCCGCAATGCCTTTTATAACGGCAGGTAGTTTTCTCGGATTATTAGTTGCGTACTTAATTTAATTTAGCTTCTTAGAACTGCTTCAGAAATTTTATCAACCATTTTGCACATAATTTTACCTTTAGTATAAAATGCTCGACCAATTAAATCATTTTCAGGAATTCTACTTTTTCCGTTAGTTATTCTCAAAACTTCTTCCGGAGTTATCTCAACAAGACATACTTCAATTCTTGCCCATTTGTAGAAGTCATGTCCTATTGGAAAGCTATGCCCTGCTCCCCACATAGACCCACCAGGATTAGAATCTCCTTTAAGTCGATATTCGCCTCTTTCTATCCCTAATATTATTGCAGGATGAGACAGGTGAGTGAATTTTAAAGCAACATCTAAACTAGGAATAAGTCGATCATAAAATTCCTTATCGGGATATTTTTTTTCTTCTGCACCAACGAGAAGATAATGTGCCATAATCCAATTTTCATTACTTGCAAGAATACTTCGCGCACTTTCATAACTTGTTCCATGAATTCCAAAATTTGGTCCTGATTTTAGCATTCTTATTTTTTCTTGCCAATTTCTTATTTTAGGTGCATTCATTATTATAATCTTTTTAATTCAATTTTAAATCTTCCTATTGTCGTAACTATTAAAGCGTAACAGATAGAAAGATTTAAATACCCTATATTTGTCACTAAAGCATGATAATTAAACCAGAGTTAGTTAAGAGAATTAAAGACTACTTTAATTTGAATATTTATGAAACCAAAGTTTGGTTAGCCTTACTTTCTAAGGGAATTGCTTCTGCAGGAGAAATTGCTGAACTATCAAGCGTTCCAAGATCAAGAACCTATGACGTTCTAGAAAGTCTAGAAAAGAGAGGATTCGCAATTGTTAGAATCGGAAAGCCAGTTAAATACATCTCTGTAAAACCTATTGAAGTTATTGAAAAGATGAAAAATGAAACTCTTCATGATGCAAATGAAAAAGTTAAATCATTATCTACTCTTAAGACTACCAATGAATACACCGAACTTGAACAATTACACACAACTGGAATTGCACCAATAAAATCTCAAGATATCACTGGTTCACTCAAGGGAAGATCAAATGTTATTGCTAAACTTAGAGACTTAGTCGAAAACACCACTAAAGAAATTCTTATTTGCACTTCAGTTGCAGATTTTGAAGACAAAAGCAGAATTCTTGCTCCAGCTTTAGAAGCTCTAGCAAAAAACAATGTAAAGATTAGAGTTTCACTTTCAGGCGACGAAGAAAGAATCAAGAAATTATCTGCTAAATTTAACATCAAAGCAAAACAATCTGATGCACCTGCAAGATTCTTTATGTCTGATAGAAAACAAGCGCTATTGATGATAACTCCTGAACACGCTGATGAAGAAATGGGAATCTGGTTAAATTCAGAATTCTTTACCCAATCTCTTCATAACATTGTCGAAAGAAGTTTGAAGAATTAAGGAGTATAACAATGAAAAACCTAAAAACCTATTTGGCAATTGGTGCGGTTACGTTAGGATTACCAATTGCATCAGAATTAACCGGGCTTTCTAGTATATTATCTGAATCTATGTTAACAGAAGCAAGGATAGCACAGTTTGCTGAATCGAAAAGACTTGAGGTTCCAAATAAATATGAATCTCATTATAATGCTCATCAAGGGTTATATCACGCAAATGCAAGAATAGGAGTAGACTTAAGTATTGCTTTACTGGGATTTTCAATACTTGGGACCATGATTGTTAAAAAAGCATTTAATAAAATAGGCGCCAATCAACCACTAGAGAGAAAACAATGAACGACGAAAGAACCCCGATTCAAATCCACATAGAAAATACAGTTACTAGAGGTATAGGATATGATAGACCTGAATTAATTCACAGGATTTTAAAAGCAAGTTACAGAACTAACCTTCCCATTAATTTCCTTCAAGCTGCGGATGCTTTAGATTTTTGTAGAAGATTATCAAATGATCCTTCTATTAATTTTACTGACGCAGTTAGTGCTATGACTTTTAAGCCTACACAAAAAAATAAATATCAAGATATATTCTCAAAACGAGATTACAGTTTAAGGTAACCACATGAGTAATTCTTTAATAAAAACAATACACAAGTATTTCCCTATTACTATTTTACCTGCTTTACCCTTATTAGCTTTATTAGCGGTTAATCCTGAGTATATTCTCGATTCTGCTGCTAAGAATCTAGCAAATGAAATAGAATTTAGAAAACAATTGAGAACACATTCATCCTATCAAGCAATAACCAACAATCTGCCCCAATTAGGACATACTCCTTCCACACTAACAAATCTTTTAAACCCCTCAAACTAGACAAATTTAGAGGGAAAACAATAAAATGAAAATAGATTTATCCATTAATCAATCTAGAGTAAAAATTAATAGCATTAAAAAAGAGTTCATGGAGTTTCCTGGGTTCATTAGCGTTACTTATTTTATGGCTGCAGGTTTAATTAGTTTTATGACATATTTAAGTGCATCCCAATTAGGATTTACTGCAGGTACAATAAATTACCTTCCAGCAGAACAAGTTCCACCAATGGAAAGAAAATTAAATCAAGACTTAGCAATCAAAGAGTTCAATAAAATGTTTAGAACAGATTTATCTTACCAAGAGCTAACCAACAATCTGCCCCAATTAGGATATACTCCTTCTACCCTAACAAATCTTTTAAACCCCTCAAACTAGACAAATTTAGAGGGAAAACAATAAAATGGCAATTTCACCAAAACAAGCACAAAAATTAACTCCTGCTCAGCTAAACGTAGTTGAAAAATTAGAATCCATTGTAGATGGAAGACTATTGCAGAATTATACTGGCCAAGGGGCAGTAAAACAATTAATTTCATATTCAGAATTTGCTCCTATTCCTCTTCAGGAAACTGCTCTTGCTCTTTTAAGTCTTAAAGTTAGACAAGAGTTTTCTGAAAGATATGCAGGGACAGGATGGAAAAATCCAAGATACTTTATAAATCAAGAAGGACTTTTTGTAGAAGTATTAATGAATAGATAATTAACAAATTCTAAATAACCTGAAGTTCACAAACATCCATATCCTTTATCTGTCCCTCTCGTTTTGTTTTCCATTTTTCAAGAAAAGTGTGAATTGGCTCAACTTTAATTGGAGAATATAACCTTCCAGCTTTAACAAATGCATTTTTATGTGCTTTCTTGAATATTTTTCCCTCTTCAATCATTTTCAAAGGAGGCCCAACCTGAACAGCATTCTTATTCGGTTTAACGATTAAGTAGACTTCCGATTCGTGCCCTTCATCAAATTCAAAGACTTTATCCTTAAGTTCATAGAACTTTCCAACCTCTTCCAGTAAAAACCTATAGAACTTTTCCAACTTCGCTCCAGCAATATCTCCCTCTTGTTTATCGCTTCTTACTAATAGTTTAATAAATTCACCCTTAATCTTTTTAGCTCTATTTCTTAATTTCTCTTCATCAATTTTTTTATATTCAAAAAATGAAATTCCTGACTTCTTCAAGAATAATCTCGCACATAGTTTAAATTTATCAAATGTTTCCTGCGAAAGTGCTGAACAAACATTTCTCTGTTTAAATGTAGGATCTACTAAAATAATTGGTCCCTTTCTCTTGCTCTCATTCAATTCGATAGAAATTTCATTTTTCTTTTTATACTTCTTTTCAGGGTCAAGAATTACCTGTCCTTCTGATTTTGATAATGCCTTTAACATTCTTTCAAATCCCCCATAGGCAATAACTAAACATTCCAAAGAATATCCTGAAAATCCATGCACCCAAGACTCAGCCCCATAAACTCCCTGAGCCCTACAAAATGCTTTCGCAATAATAATATCTCTTCTCAATTTAGGATTTTTCTTTACTTTTCCATTTACATACTTTACATGAAAATAACTCAAATCAGTCGAATTTCCTGCTTCTTCAGGCTTGTTTATCTTAGTTACTGGAACTATCTCAAATAAAACATTATTACTTTTCAAAGCATAATAATCTCTGCTCCCATGAACTCTTTTCAATTCCAATCTCAGGATATTCGAAACTTTTACCAAAGCACTCTCTAATATTTTACTAATTTCTTCTTGATTTTTCTCAAATCTAACAAAAATATCAATATCATATTTTTCTCTTTTCATCAAAGTTTGTTTAGCAAAACTTCCCCCAACAAAAACCTCTGCCTTTGCTCTAAGCTTTTTCAATTCTATCTCAATTTCTTTAATAATTATTTTAGTCTGCCCCTCAAGTCCCTTTAATTCAACCTCAGATAATTCTAAATCCAGTTTTCCCGAAATCTCTTTTATATTCATGCAATCAATAGGAATAAGTTATTTTAAAACCTATTTATTCACCCTTTTTATCAAACATAACATTCAAATCAATAATATACTTTCCATCTTCAAGCTTATACACCCTTGGTTTATTCATCTCAAATAATTTAGGCAAGTCAATTGCATACTTTCCTGGCTTCAAAACCCTCACACTCTCAAAGTCAAGAAATACTGGAGTCTCATCATCTTCTATTCCGGTAATCTCTCTTACATCTTCCTCAATTTGTTTCTTCTCTGGCTCACTTAATTCAATTTCAGGAGGACTTTGAGGATTATTTGCTAATATCTCCTTAAGTTTCTCCGCTTTTATATAAAAAAAGAACTTACTTCTACAACTAGAGCACCCAGTGATTAGCTCTTTTGAAGCATCTTCATATATTGCAGAGCAGTGAACACATCTATAAGCCATATCCTCTATAACCTTGTCAGATTAATAAACATTTGTTTGGTGGAAAGTATAGGAATCATTAAAAAGAGTATAGAAATAATAATTTTATGGTAAATCCATCAGAGAATTATCCAATTATTCACGAAGGAGTAATCTTATCAGTCAGTCCAACAGATACAGTCCAGGTTAAATTAATAGGACCTGATAACTTAGAAGATAGAATCTTTATGTTAAAATCTAGTTTCTCCTCTGCTAAAGATTTAATGGAAGGGTATAAGTTTATACTGTTGAATTATAACCAGCTTAGCTATTCCCGTATGGAAAAAGTTGAATCAAGAGTTCAAGGAAGAATTACCCATCTTGAAGGAACAGATTCTATAGTTTATCTTTCTGGCGGAGATATTTCAACAGTATTTGCAAAAATGTCTGCTACTTCTCTCAATTGGGAACCTAAAGTAAATGACGAATTTATTCATTATCTAACTAGAGATAATGCTAATAAAATTAATAATCATTTTAGAAAACTTCCAAAAATTGTATTAACTGAAGAAAGAATAAGGCAAATTTCACAAGAAGTTGATGCGAAATGGAAACAACATTAACTCAACAAAACTTCCATCTTCTTTGGATCTTTCTTAATTTCCTTAACTATCGAACAAGGACCAATTATAGTCAATGCACTACTTTCTCCAACCAATGACCTAGCAATACTATGTTTCATCTTAAACATGAACCCCTTATCCCTCATATCTGGCTCTATCACGGCCAATTCAATTCCTTTAAAGTTTTTAATATGATCCACCATCGCCATTGTATCTTCAATTAGTCTCGCTTCTTCTTCAGCTCTCAATCTTCCTTGAATAATAATTATTTTATTAGCAAGTATTAAAGTTAAAACTTTCTTCACTCTTTCAGATATAGTTAATCTTTCTATCTCCGAATAAGGTATTACTTGCAAACTCAACCCCTTGTAATTTTTTCCCATATTTATGCTTTCTTGGCTAATCTGAAAAGAGCTTCATAAAACTCTTCCATATTAGTTCCATCCTTTGCTGAAATTCCCACAACCTCGTAATCAGGGAATGTACTCTCTATCTTCTTGATATCTGCTTTTTTTAAATCTATTTTATTTGCTACTATCAATACGGGAATTTTTCTCGCAACTAAGTTTCCTATAATAGTGATATTAACTTGAGAATACGGGCTTTCTGTAGCATCTAACACAATTACCACCGCTTCCATATCATCTAACCATTGAATAGATTCTATAATGCCTTGAGTCGCTTCCTTAGCTCTTTTTTTTGCTTCTCCCTTTTTAACTCCAAATTTAATAAACTCTTCATAATCTATTTTAGTAGCAATCCCTGGAGTGTCTATAATTTTGAAAGTCATAGTCTTTCCCTTATGCTTGATTTCTACTTTCTCTTTAAATTGAACATGCCTGGTTTCATGAGGAACATTACTTACATTTCCTATCTCTTCTCCAGTCCAATCTTGGCATATTCTATTGGCTAAGCTAGTTTTACCGGCATTTGGAGGCCCATAAAATCCAATCTTTACACTTTCCTTTCTACCAAAGATACTATTCAGAATCCTTTTTGAAAAGTTTTTTAATATTCTTAACACCATTTTCTATTCTTACATCCCAGGTCTTTTAATAAATCTTGTGTTTTGTCCAAAACCCTGTCTTTTTGCAATTTCCCTCCTTATTTTTCTTTGTTCAAAGAATTTGAATATTGGTATTTCCCACATTCCAGTTTTCTTTCCGTCTATCTTTTTAAATGCATAATTAAGTTGTTCTCCGCTCCATCCAAATCCTCTTAATCTATCTCTAGTATTTCCATCATAAACTCCCCCAATTCTGGAATTATTTATAAAAGAAAAAAGATTATACAAATCATCATTATTTCTAAATAAATAATTTTGATATCTTTTCTTATACCATTCTTGGATAATAATATACAATACCAAGAATCCAAATATAAACATAGCAATATAAAATATCAGTTTTTTCAGAGGCAATTTAGGAGCAACATAGGTGGCTTTTCCAACTATCTTTTCAGCAACATAAACTCCCAATTGTTCAAAAGTATAATCTGATTCTAAAAAGAAATCCACTTTACTAATTTTGCTAATATCAATTGCAGTAGCACTATTCTCTTCACCCAATTCAATTTTCTGGGGAGAATACTCTTCTAAAAAGTTTATTTGTTCGATAGGGTAATTAATTAACAAATAAGTCTTATTTCCTATGCCTTCCTGTCTATTCAAATCAATACTAAAGTAAGTTAATACATTTTCTGTTTGTCCTCCCTGAAGCTCTATTCTAATAGTCCTAGACAAAACTTTATTCTGCCCAAAATATTTATTTCCAAAATAAACTATCGAGTTAGTATTGTTCTCTATCTCTTCCGCAGTTAATTCAATATTAGAAATCTGAGATATCAAGTTAATATCTAAATTCTGCGTTCCAATAATCAACGGAGTATTCGCTTCGGTGCTATAAGTTATATTCAGAGGCAAATTTAATTCATTCAGCAAATTAATATTTCTTATAAATTCATCATTAGTTAGATTTTGATTAACTTTAACTTTTATCAAATTTACTATTTCTCCCTTACTACTAATATTCAATTTATTACTCAAATAATTTCTTATGTTTTCAGGAAGTAAGCTAAGTCTATAATTTATATTATTCAATCTACCTTCAGACTGATTAACTACCATCTTAAATGCATCACTAACATTTTCTACATTGATTGTAAAGTTTCTATTAATCGAACGTCCATCACTAATAAAATACTGCACATTCATAGAATATTCTCCAGTATTTGAAAAAGTATGCCTTTTTTCTGGAAGGGTAGTTTCGCTTTGCACTCCCTCTATTGTCCAGATAATTTTTGTTGCGTTTATTGTTCCACTCGCAACAAACCTTGCTTCAATTCCAGGATAGGCAAATTTAGGATTAACATTAAACTCAAAAACATCGCTAATATTTAGATATTTATTCAATAGTGGAACACCATTATAACTAATAATCAACTTAATATTTTTTCCACTATTTGGTAATCCAAATGGTGCATATGATAAATCTAATCTTACCCTATTTCCAGATAACAAAGACTCTTCACTATTAAGAACATACAATTTATTTGATTCTCTAGTATTTCCTTCATCCTTATATAAAATTCTTCTACTTGTCAAATTTATCTGCTGACTTAAATTTCCAGGATTCATTCCAATTGGAATTATACAACCCGTAGTACAATTAATAGTATACTCCTTTGTTCCTGCCCCATATTTTCCAAGTAAGAAATCATTCACATACTGTTTAAAATCATCTTCATAATTTAGCTCAAATTCTTTCTTAAGCGTAGCATTAAACACATCATATTTCATCTTCTGAGCAAATATCTCATAATCATAACTCCCAATTCCTTCCTGCAAATTATTACTTCCACAAATTTCTCCAGACCTATCTACTCTTATCTTATATTCTCCTCCAGTAGAAGCAATGCAAGCATAATACTCTTTAGGCTCCCTAAACACATAGTCTACGATACATCCAGTTTCTTCTACATTCTTACTAATAGTAGGAATAATACATTCATCTAAATGCTGCATCTCACTATTATACAACCTCATAGTGAGAGTTCCCTTTCCTTTTGTGCTATTCATAACACTCGCTCCAAGCACATAGGCAGGAGAATTTCCCATTGTAACTCTTTCGCACAATTCATCTCCTGGTTGAATTATCACAGGGTCTTCAGCTCCACTAGCAACTCCATCGAAACAAGAATAATCTTTAGTTCCACAAGTATCCAAATAATATCTATTATTGTATATCATTCTATCTCCTTTATCTAAAAAGTCTAAATTCAATTGTTCACTGCAAGAAGGAGCAGCATCACTTACAATTCCTAATTCTATATTTTCAATACTTATTGCTTTTCCTTGCACTAAAAATCCAATAACCCTTTTATCACTCAATACAAATTGATCAGCCAAATTACTCCCCGTTGTAGTATACTTTCTCCCGCAATCGTATATAGAACAAGAATAATCCTCTCCAGATTCTAATCCAGCATCCTGCATCAATTTGAATAGCTTAATTCTCCCCCCCAGATTACTAGTCAAATCTCCATTCAGAGATTCACCACTAATATTTACAGATATCTCCCCAGAGATATTCTGTCCAGGATTATAATTACCAGTTATACTTTCATTATGTAATTTTAAACTTGCTCCTGCAAATTGAATTAAAATTATAACTAAAACCAAAACTATCCCCTTCTTTATCATCTTTTTCAGAGGAAAAACACTTTTAAAAATATATCCTATTTTCGTCTCGCTATAAAGTAAACACCAAATATTCCCAATACGCTAATCAACAACTCATAAACTCCAAAGAAAGGCACATCAAACATAGGAACTCCGCATTTAACGTAAATAGTTTCGTTAGTACCGCATTCTCCCCCAAGAGGGCAAGTTCCACTGCAAGTAGTTACCTTATCCATCTGCCAATATCCTGATGCAGCATCGCATGAGCTTGCGTTAGTATAACTAATCATTTTTCTAGCATTTTCTATAGCCGTAGTTATATTATAACTAATAATCACATCCTTACATGTCCCATTCCATTCGCATCCCTGAGATTGAACTCCACAACTACCTATAGAACTTACTCTCGTTCCCAACAAGTTCATATAAGACCAATTATTACATGCATTTATACTCATCAAATCAGAACATCTAGTTATTCTAGGCTGAGTTGCAGGCATTAATTTACACCCTTCACTCGTAGAACAATAATATCCATTAGGACAACAATCATCACTTGTTCCATTTATTTTATCTTCACCTTTGCAAACATCAGGATTATACGTTCCTATCTTAAACCTCGAAGGCACATTCAACAAATCAGCAGTATTAACTTTTATTGCAATTCCATTACTAATTGTCTTGATATATCCCCAATTATCCATTATACATCTTCCAACGGTAAATTCTCTGGATTCATTAGAACTAGCACTTTGATATACTAAACCCAATTTCAATAGTTTATCATGTTCTGCTTTAGAATACATACTATTAGTATAAATCATAAATCCATTTTTTGCCCCTAATCCCCCAAGAACAAATCCATTTCCGTTTTCATTTCTATTCCAGGCATAATTCATATTTTCATAAGTTCCAGTTCCCCCCAAAGTTATTGGAATATCTGATGCACTGCAACTATTATTCATTTTAGCTGGACAGTTCCCAGCAATACAGTCTACACTTCCCCCGCAAGTATTCAAATCCATCTTAGATTCAAGAACATAACTTCCTTCTCCACTAAAATTAACTACAGTAATCGTTCCATGGGCATCTAGCAACGCTCTTCTTGTTGGCTCATCAATATAACTCATAACCTGAACATCTCCCGTTCCTCCGAGAGCGAGAATAGTTATTTCCTCATGCGCTCTAGCTCCATAGGCATTTACTGCATCAAGAATTATTGTTTTCTGTCCAGCAGTATTAAATGTACGATTAAAACTTCCAGCATTAGTGTTAAAATTATCTTGGGGAATACTCCAATTGAAAATAATTCCATAATCTTGAGTAGGATCTACGCTATAATTTATAGTATTTTGAATTCCAGTAAAGTAAGCCATTCTATCGTCCATTCCGGTTATGTTTATATTCAAAGTCTCATCGCTAGAACACGCACTTCCCAATACAAGCAACTCATTAGAAGTTAAATCATTATCCATTACTTCTACTTTAAATGTGAAATTTCTATTATCTCCCTCATTATAACTATTATTCAAATAAAAGTTTAAATTTCCTTCTCCGTTAGTCAAATCCATCTCGATAACCGGAAGAGATTTCTTGTTCAATCCATTCACAGTATTTTCATGACTAATTGTAACATTTGCCTTATTTGCAATTCCCTCTCCCTTAACATGTAACCTAACAGTATTTCCAACACATGCCTGGCTTAATTCATTTCCACCAACACTCTTCCACTTTGCTTCCGTAATTGTAAATTCGGGAGAACAACAGAGAACGTTTGAAGAGTAAGAACCAAATCCTGCAATAGCTCCATGTGCATTAGTATCTCCACTCAGAGAAAGAACTGGTCTTTCATATTGACCCCCACAACCACTCAATGTTTCTATATCGCAACTTAATCCCTTATAATTCAATGGAACATTATAATTAGATTCGCCAACAACTTCGGCATGTGCATTTCTAATGCCACTCAATGTCAATATTTCATTAGAAGTCCAAGGATTACTTTCAGTATTAGAATATTCAAATATCTGATCAAAACAAATAAACTGCTGAGCATTGCTATCATTAAATGTAGAATTGAAAATAGCAAGATGACTATTATTACTTTTATACATTGTAACAATAGTTTGACTAGGAGAACTGCAAGCTGCCATTACAATTGAAGCACTAAAAAAAATAGCAAAAATAAACACTAAATATTTCATCTCTTTATTCATATCATTCCTAGAAAACTGAACTTTATAAAACTATTTTTTATCTCTATCATTTACTATCTTCTAAACAAAAATAGCTTTATTTTTCTCGGAGCCAAATCACTAGTTTGTCCCTTAAAATTACTAATAACTCTCTCCCCAGCGCAAATCTCAATATTATCCAATCCTCCCTCATTCAAAAGGCACTCTCCCTCCAGACTACAAACTTTAATTTTATAATCTAAAGCAGGGTCGCTTATTTTATCTTTAAGGTATAAAGTGAGATTTCCATTCACATTCGACTCATTTTGCGTGAGTATCATTTCTCTTTGCGTCTGATTCTGAGCTATTTCCTCCAAGTAAGGATTAATTGTAGAACACAAGCCCGATTGTTCTTTTCCGATATTACTATTTACAATAACAACAATCACCGTAGTCAACACTATTACAATAGAAACAACTGCCTCAACTAATCTTAACCATCCTCTTCTATTTACCATATGTATATTTCCTCATTAACAAATTCCTCTTCGCCATTTAGATAAACAAACTCAATTTTCTTACTTTTCTTAAATACTTCTAAATCGGAAGGAATTTCCTCTCCTCCAAAAAGTATTACACCACTTTCATTTTTAATCTGAACTCTAAAATTCAAATTACCCAAATTCATCTCTTTTCTAGATTCGTCATACGCACTTTTTATTCTTTCAATCTTAAATTGAGAAGGTATTTTCTTATTCCTTGTCGTTCCCTGCATAAAAGTTCCAGTCGTTCCAGAAACCGAACTACCATTGTTCCAAATTCCATCCCCGTATACAATTAATATCTCATTATTCCCCGTTCTATTAACTTTAAACATCACTCCACTTAGATCTGACTTCAATTTATTCCCATCCTCTCCAATTGCAGAAAAGTTCCCAGTAAGTCCAGAAACATTGACAGATACATAATCTCCACTAGCATTATAAACATAAAATTCAGATATCTCACTCAACAAATAATTTTGTATTTTTTCAAAGTCACCATCTTCCACTTTAACCTTAGTATCATTTTTAACTAAAAAAAATATAACAAACAGCACTACTCCTATAAACATAAGCATTGCAAGCACCATCTCAACATGACTCGTTCCTTTTACCCCTAGCTTTTTCATAAATACATATATAAAACTCCATTTATATAAGTTCCTTATGGATTTACTATTAGAAGAATTATATTGCAAAACAATAGAAAAAAAAGAATTAAGTCAGGTTTCAAAAGATTTAGTTATTAAAGTTTTAACAAAAATTCTCTCTAAACAAAATCTCTCAAATCTTTCTTCAAAAGATAAAAAGCTCTTTGTAAAAAAAGCAAGAGAAGAACTTAGAGACTATGTGGGAAGATTTCAATATCCCAAAGAAAGAAAATCCCTTCTAGCAAAGAAGAATTGGGAAAAACTATTGAACACCCATTCATCCACAAAAGAAAGACTCTTATTTTACCCTCAAGTTATAGAGTTAGTCTATTCTCTCAATCCTAAGTCAATTCTAGATTTGGGATGCGGATTAAATCCCTTGGCATTTGCTAAACCAGGCATAATCTATTATGCTTCAGACATAAATCTTTCAGACATAGAAGTTGTAGAATCCTATTTTGAAGATAAAAAAATAGAAGGCTCAGTTTTCCCCTTAGATATCACCTCAGAACTTCCTCATTTACCCAAAACCGACGTAACTCTAATGTTTAAGCTTCTTGACTTCCTAGAAAAGAAAAGTAAGGGATTATCTGAAAGAATATTAAAGTTAATTCCCTCAAAGACTATCATCGTCAGTTTTTCAAGTAGAAAACTTTCAGGTAAGCGAATGAATCATCCCCAGAGAGAATGGTTTGAAAGAATGTGCACAAGATTAGGATTTTCTTTTGAAGTAAAAGAATTTGATTCGGAGATATTTTATCTTATAACTAAATAACTCCACCAAAAACCAATCTTACTCCAATTCCTATTAAAAATGCGGAGGCAGCAAGTATAAATGAGTGTTTAATTCCTCTTTTTATCGAGCCCTCTGCCAATTGTCCTATAGCCAATCCGGTGAATAATCCCTGAGCAATAAGAAGATACAAAAATAAGTTAGCCAAAACATCCCTATTCAATTCATTTCCAGTTTGATCCAAAACCTGAATATTCCCCGTACTTATTCCACTAAAACTTCCCGCAGATATGGCCAAAGGTAATATCTTAAATTCCATAACTAACATTATTCCAATAAATATAAAAAATACTATATATCCTTGAACAACTAAACTAGCAATTGCAGCTTTTCTTTCTTCTTTTAATTTTTCTATTTCAGCAATTGCAATTGCAGCAGAATCCAATATTTTTTCTATATCGCCTCCAGATTTTTCAGATTCACTTATCAAGTTGACTGCTCTACTTATAACCGGATTATTTACTTCATATGCAAAAGTTTTCAATGCTCTATCCAATGGAATGCCTATTTCAATTTGATTAGCCAATTTTGAAATATTAGAACTTAATGCTCCGTAATTTTTCTTACCCATATTAACTATACTTCTACTAATTGGAGTTCCCGTTGCAACACTTTCAGCAAGATTTCTTGAAAATTCTAAAAACATTTCACTAATTTCCTCTTCCTTCTTGCCTTGAAATATAACTTCCAATACAAATGGGAGAATTATTATTATTGCTCCTAATCCAATCATAAATATAAATGCATTTTTTTCTTCATCTGTGTAAAAGAATGCAAATGCTGAAACTATAAGTAGCAATCCGAATACAAATCCTACCCAATTTATTTTTCTTATTTTCATTTTAGTATGTTGGTTGTTTAAGTCTCATCACTGCAAGGAATATAACATTCATTACTGCAATAACAAGTATTAATATGAATGTCATAAGCTGAGGAGACAGAGAAGGTCCAAAATCGGTTATTCCCAGCAAAACAAATATAAGTAAAAGTATCATTGGGGCAGCAATTACGATAGTAATATACAAGTCCATAGAAGTTTCTGCAAGTTTAGTAAACTTCTCTCTAGACAGCCTATACTCTGTTACCAATGACTGCGCTCTTTTTTCAAAGAAATTACCTAGTTCTCCTCCAGTACCTATAGTAACTGCAATCCCTGAAAATAACTCTGCTAATTTTTTACTAGGAGAATTTTTAGCAGAATTATTCAAAGCAGTAACTAAATCGTATCCTTGTAAGTTTATCTGATTCATTAATTTAATAAATTCCTTTCTTAACGCAGGATATTCATTACCCATAGCAATTATTTTGAATATAACCGTTGGTTCAACTCCGCTTCCCGATATGGCACTCATATTAACCACTGCAAAAGGTAATTCTTGATCTATCTTACTCTGAAGACTATCTTTTTCACTAGAAGGATACCAATACATAATAAAAAAAGCAAGGACTGGAAATACTAGGACTATCCAAAAAGTTTGTAATGCCCGAGAAAATACATTTCCTTCAAAAGTAGAGATATACGGGGCAGAGATATTAAAATCTAAAAACATCAAAGAGACAAATAAACACAGCGAGAGGAATAAAACTCCACTAGCAACTAAAAACATTAGAGAGATATATCCTTCCAATAAAAAGTTCATATTTGCTTTCTTTAGATTTGTAGAAAGTTTTTGGAATGATTCTTTCTTAGAAAATTTTTTAGCAGTAGGTAAGAATAGTCCATTAGCTAATTTCAAATATGATCTTGCCGCTCTAAAATCTTGCGAAGGAGTATCCATCAAATCCTCTTTTCTAATTCCATGCATAACTTCTTGACTTATTCTAAGTTCATTTAAAAATTTATTTTTGTTTCCTTTTTCAAGAGTTAGATTTACTCTAGTTCCTTCTAAATTCATAGAAACTTCTTCAAACTTTTCTTTCTTTATAATATCCTGTCGCAAAGGCGAAGCTAAACTAATTTCCTTAATCATGTTCTTAACGCTAGAATTAACTAATTTCATGCTCTCTCTAAGAGAATCAAGGGTCTTATTCATCATATCCTTTTCCTTAGGGTTCAGGGAGTTTAGTTTAGAGTTGTATAACGAAATCTCTCTAAGGATTTTCATTTCAAATTCAAGATTTTTTATTATCTCTGGAATCATAGTATCTTATCTATCTCGCTAGTCAAATTCAACATTTCTCTTTTTATCATGCTAACTTTTTCAGCATCATTTTCTCTAAAAGCACTATCCAGCTTTCCAGCATCTTCTTTCAGACTAGAAAGTAAATTTGCTAAAGATATAATCTCCTCCCTGTTCATGCTTATATCAGTCAGAAGTCGTTTAAATATCTTTCATGTTTGAGGGTTTAAACGAGCAAGAAGCGAAACCATTAAATAGAATAATCGATTATAATCGGTTATGTGGATTGCAAAATTTAAACTGAAAGATAACCAAGATATCTACTCTCCTCTTTGTGAGAAGTATAAATTAGAGATATTTGCAGTCCCATATACCATATTTGAGAAAAATAAAAAAATTAATGTTATTGTAGGAATGATTTTATCTGGAACTGATGAACTAAATAAAAGATTCTTAGTTGATTTAGAAAAGGATAAACGAGTGAAAAATATAGAACGACAGCACGATTTTGTTCTTGTTCATGTACAACATCCAATTTCTTTCGAAGCTAAATCAGAAATAAAGAGATTTTACAATCCAGAATATATTAAAGTTAAACCTATTAAACTAACTTCTGATGGATGGGAGCATTGGGAGGTAGCATGTTTGGATAGAAATGAATTAAACAAACTTATTGATTCTGCGATTAAGCTTCATCATGGAGAACTATTTTCTATTAAAGAAGAAAAGTTGAAAAGTATATCTAATTTAGAATTAGTTCCACGAATGACTGAAAGTCAACTTAACTCCGTAAAGACTGCATTTAAGCAGGGATATTATGAGTACCCTCGAAAGTTGACTATTCCTTTATTAGCTAAGGAATCTAAGAAATCCTACTCTACATTCCAAGAGCATTTAAGTAAAGCTGAAAATAAGATTATAGCATTTTTCCTCAAATACCGATAATTGTCGGTATAAAATAGTTATTCTCATCTATTGCCCATTTTTCATGACTGGAAGATTAGAACAAATTACACAGACACACGAATTAGATGGAAAAAGAATAGTTGTAACTGGATGTGGATATACCCCAGTTAAGCATATCTTCTATGACAATTTAACAAAACAACCTACACATGACCCGCTATCTATTCATGGAACAGAACATAAATTCCTAAATTCCCAGCTTCTTAGGCATTAGGATATCTAACTTTTCCAAT
>JBBSYD010000012.1:0-11664 GCA_038045425.1 Nanobdellota archaeon
ATTGTATATTTAAACTTGTTTATTGACTAGAATTTCTTATTTGGGATGTAGCCTACGGATGAAAAAATCAAGAAGGTTAAACTTCTGAAAGTGGCATTAAAGAATACTCTTGACTGTTTATCTAGGCAAAGTACCCGATAAAGCAATAATTTTTATCCAGAGGCTCTTAGAAAAACACCTTAAACCTAGCACCATAGTTGGATGTATTTCTTTGATGATACTCAGATACATCAATTGAAAGTTAAATTGAATCCCACCAAATAGATAAATAATACAAGAAATATACAAGTTCATTTTATACTTCTAAATCTTATCTAGAAAATGTTTGTTGCATCTACCATGAAGTTAAGGCTGAACTATTTAAACTTCTATCGACGTATAATCTTGTACAAAAGTTGTACAGGTTACGCTCCTTTAATCCAACAAAAATCAGGCTGCCGTGGTCCGGACGTGTTATATTTTTGTTGATTAGGGAGAGGTACGAGGTATTACTTTACTACAGATTGAAGATAAATTAATTTTCCGTCTACTTTTAGATACATTTTATTCATAGAAATGGTGGGGATAAATAATTATTTGGTTGTTTGAATGATACTTCCACGAACTACATATTGGTTGCTTTTTCTAGGCTGGATACTGATTGAGTTATATGTTCTTCTTTGCCATTCTTTACTATTGTTTCTAAAAATTTCATAGATTCGATACATACGGAAGCAAATGCGGTGAATGCTGCCACCTTGTAAGCATTTTTATCAGCCATATACATACCTTGATAAATATTCAATAGTGCAACTGTCCCCATTCCTACTACCATTGTATGTTGAGCAACATTTACTGCATTATTAATCTTATTTACAAAATCGTATCTTTTCATAGTTATGAATTTTGTCTATACTATTTAGCTTTTTCGGTGTTGGATGCGGACGACAACCAAACAACTATTATCTTATTTGAATCTGTCGTCTAAGCCCCTAGCGACTTGAACATATTACAATACACAAATATTTATATATTTACAGAAACCTCAAAATGTTGTGAGAATAGATTATCAAAAAAACCCTCTCGCTATCGTTGAAAGATTTGTTATTCCTTATGCAGATGGTTTACGCATAGAAGGTAGGATTTTGGGTATAACTGAAGAGGGTTCCTCAGATGTTAACTGGTTTCAAGGAGAAGTAGTTTATGATAATTGTAAAGAGGATCATCCTGAAATTGGTGGAATGCATTTAAATAGTTTTTATCAAACACTTAAAAGGAGTGTAAAAAGTATCGGGGAAGTTGAGAGAAGATTAAGGGCTTGGTGTAAATCTATGCATCTTGAAATTTCTGATAAAGTTGTTGAAGTTTCAGGCGTGAGAACTTAGTGTGTGTTGTTCTCCATCATCAAATGGTGTTAGCACAAATTGTAAATAACGATTAGGTTTTGAATCAATCTTCTAAGTCTCTAATACCCAAGTTTCTTTAACTCTTGAATAATTATGGGAGAGACGTCTATCTTTGAATGATGATTAGGAATGGTGTTTGTGGTAATTAGTTCTGCGTGTTTTGTAATTAGTTTTTCTGCGTTGTTGACTAAAAGTCCGTGAATTCCTATGCAGAATAGATTCTTTGCTCCCTGCTTTTTTGCAAGTGCAAGAGCACCGGCAATAGTTTTGCCTGTGCTTATTATATCATCTATAATTATGACATTATTCTTGAATTTTTGATTATTATTTTCTTTTTGAGTTATATGTGTTGATGAAAGACGAGTTTTCTTTAGGATAACTACTTCCTCTCCTAGCTTTTTCGCAATTGGTTTGTTCCATTGAGCACTTTCTTCATCTGGACCAAGAATTGTGAAATCTCCTTTGAATCTTTTTGCAATATAATCTGCAATTAATTCCTTTGCGCTTATACTTGTTGCTTTAGATGCCCAGTCTCTCATGTGTTTTATTCTATGTAAATGTGGGTCGATAGTAATTATCTTGTCAAAATTTGAAAAAAGTTTAATTATGTGATTTGATGAAAAACTATCATATTTTATAAAATGCTTATCTTGCCTAAGATATGGAAAATAAGTAGCCATTAGAATAACTTCTTTTGCTTTGTAATCTCTAGCAATTCCTCCAACCAAAAGAGTCTCTATTAATTTTTCATCTGGATCTTTACAGATAGAATTAAATATTATTACGGTTTTGTTTTTTGGATTTTTTTTAAGTGCTAGATGAAATTCTGAGTCTGGAAAATCTTCTGCAAATATTTCAGTGTACTCTGCTTTCAAAGCACGGGCTACTTTTTTTGCGATTTCTTTTGTTTCTGGAAATGTTGCTATAAGTACTGACATATTATCACCTTATTATCGAATATGAAGTGTAAGTTTATAAAGACTTGGATTTATATTATATTTGAGAGGGTGAAATGAAGTTTAAATTAAAAAAGTTTGGAATATCTGCTGGAAGACCAATAGCATTTTTGAATGAATTAGATGCTAGAGCAATGGACGTTAATGTGGGAGAGAGATTGCAGGTTAGTAGAGATGGGAAAAAGATTATATGTACTTTAGATGTGGTTAAAGATTATGTTGGGCAAGGAGAAATAATTTTAAGTGAAGATGTTATCAAATATATTAATCTTAGAAAAAATGAACCCGTTAAAGTAGACCTTGTTTCTAGGCCAGAAAGTAGTAAGTTTATTGCGAAGAAAATGAATGGAAAAAAGTTATCTAAAGATGAATTGTATTCAATTATAGAAGATATAACTAATAATGCTTTAACTGAAGCGGAGATTGCTCAATTTGTAGTGGGAGTTTATAGAAATGGTATGGACATAACTGAAACTGTGGAGTTAACTAGGGCTATGTGTAATACTGGAACAGTTTTGAAATGGCATTCTAAAATAGTTGCAGATAAACATTGTATTGGGGGAATTCCTGGAAATAGAACGACTCCTTTAGTTGTATCTATTTGTGCTGCTGCAGGATTAACTATGCCTAAGACTTCTTCAAGAGCAATAACTTCTGCTGCTGGAACTGCAGATACTGTTGAAACTGTTGCTAAGGTTGATTTCTCTGCTAGGGATCTTATAAAAATCGTTAAGAAGACTGGAGCATGTTTAGCCTGGGGAGGAAGTCTGGGTCTTGCCCCTGCTGATGATAAACTGATTAAGATAGAAAGGATATTGAAGTTAGATCCTGAAGCACAGTTAATTGCTTCGATTATTTCTAAGAAATTATCTGTGGGAAGTACGCATGTTTTGATTGACATTCCTTTTGGAGCTGGAGCAAAGGTGACTAAAGTTGAAGCTTTGGAATTAAAAAAAAGATTTATTGAGTTATGCAAGCATTTTAATTTGAAAATAGAAGTGATATTAACTGATGGAAGTCAACCTATAGGAAAAGGTGTTGGACCTGCTTTAGAGATGATTGATGTAATTAAGATATTAAAGAGGGAAAATGGTCCTAAAGATTTGGAAGAAAAGGCATTGATGATTTCAGGGTTGATATTGGAAATGACTGGAAAAGCTAAAAAGAAAGAGGGAGAAAAAATGGCTAAAGAAATTTTGGATTCTGGAAAGGCATATCATAAATTTGAAGAGATTATCAACGCACAGGGAAGAAAACATCTAGGATTAAGACTAGGAAGTCATGTGCATACCAAGAAAGCAGTAAGGGCTGGAAAGATAAAGAGTATGAATAATAAAGGAATTAATGAAGTTGCTTTGATTTTGGGATGCCCAACTGATAAGGGAACTGGATTGTATTTGCATAAACATGTGGGAGATAAGGTGTCTAAGGGAGATGAGATTGTTACATTTTATGCGGAATCTCAGGAAAGACTTAATGAGGCAGTTGAGGCTTTTGAGAAGAATAGGTATGTGGAATATTAGGAGAGATATTAATAATTTTTAGAATTTTTCTTAGGCGAAACGTACTCCGAAAGAAACCCTCGCACCCTGAGGACTCCCATCGCAACCCAAGTCGAACCTATCCGAATTCGTATCGAGCCTCACGACACGCTCGTCTACGCTTTGAGGTCTGTCAGTATTGTATGGCTTAAAAGCATATGCTTTTTTTCCAGTTAGCCATCCGAAAACGTCGGCTACTTCATCTGGATTATTTGTTCCTAAGAGGGCTTGATAATCTTTTCTTCTTTTTGAACCTCTAACAAATTCATCGGGAGCTACAAAATCTAATTTTGAAGAATATTGATTTGATAAGTCTGGATTATGAACTATGCTGTCAAGTCTTCTTGCTGGAGTATATCTAACTACTGAAAGAGTATTTGGAAATATATAGAAAAAAGCACTTCTCATGAAATTTTTTATTTCAATATGTCTTAGTTTCATTGCTCTTTTTGCAATGGCAAAAACTAGAGGAGCGTTTGCTGAATAAGGTTCTCCTGTCTTCTTGGCTTCTCTTGCATGTGCCTGCATTTGTGATAAGTTCATAGGAGGCAAAAGCTCTCTTGAAAGAGTTACTGGAATAATTTTTCCGTGATAATTTACTCCTTCGATTGTCCAAGTGCTTGCTGGATTGACTATTGGAGAAGAAGATGTTTTAGAAACTGGATTTTTTAAAGAATATTGAACTGCTGCGTCTAAAATCTTTGTTGCTCTTTGGTCATCTGTATCTATTAAAGGAGCCATTGTTATTTTTTATCTCCTGAATTCATCAAGAACTCTGGTTCTTGAATGCCTCGAGAATTAATTTGTAATTCTCTCAGTTTTTCAGCCCACTTTACCCCGAAAGAGGTTCTCGCATCCTGAGTATCCCTACTGCAGTACAAGTCGAACCTACTCGAATCCGCACCGAGCCACACGACACGCTCGTCTACACGTGTAGGTTGCTGATTGACCCTCCAAGTGTATGCTAAAGAAGTGTCGTTTAAATAACTTATTATCTCTTCTGCTTCTTGAAGGGTCTTTCCTGTTAATGCTAAAGATTGTTCTAATGACAAAACTTCTTGTATTGCACCATCTCTTCCGACAAAACCAACTTCCTTTATGATATGGGATGAAGTTCCGTAACCATGAATTATTTTATCTGCAGAGGACGGAGCAGGTTGATATGCTATTCTTGTTTGGGTGTTTGGATAAGCATTTCTTATACTTGTTTGTGTAAATTGGCGTGCAGATTCAACTGCATTTTTGACTTTTTTGTCGTCTGCGTTTCTCAATTCGAACATCTTGCTCCATATTGAAAATAATTCTGGAAGAGAAGCTGAGTGAAAACCGTCATAGAATGTTTGTTTTGCACTTTCTTCTTGAGTCATTGGATGAAGCAAAGCTTGAAGCAAACTTCCAGTTCTATTTCCAAAATCGAAAGTCCACATTCCTGGGCTGTATGTTACTGCTTGATTTCTTGTTTCAATAGCCATTGTTATTTTTTATCTCCTAAATTTTTTTCGGTGAAACGTACTCCGAAAGAAGCTCCCTCATAGTCAAGATCCCCACTGCAATCCAAGCCGAACCCACCCAAAAATGCATAGAGCCTCACGACACGCTCGTCTACATTCGTAGGTTGTTGATTGACCCTCCAAGTACAAGATGTATGAGTTTTATTTAAATAACCCTTTATGGTTCCTACTTCTTCGGGAGTTTCAGTTAAATAACTCATTATGATTCCTACTTCGTCAGGATTTTTCCCTGTTAGTGCTAAAGATTGTTCTAATAACAAAACTTCTTGTGTTTTGCCGTCTCTACCAATAAAACCGACTTCATTTACAAAAGGGCGTGAGGTTCCATAACCATGAATTATCTTATCTGTAAGTGTTGGGATTGGTTGATATGCTATTCTTGATTGTGTATTTAACAAATTCCTCCCTGTTTCTCTTTGTACAAACTGGCGTGCAGATTCAACTGCATTTTTGACTTCTTTGTCGTCTGAATTTCTTAATTCAAACATCTTACCCCATATTGAAAATAATTCTGTAAGAGAAGCTGAGTGAAAACCGTCATAGAATGTTTGTTTTGCACTTTCTTCTTGTGTCATTGGATGAAGCAAAGCTTGAAGTAAACTTCCTGTTCTATTTCCTAAATCAAATGTCCATATTCCTGGACTATAGGTTACTGCATTGCTTTCCATAGTTTTTCTTGGAAAAGTAGATTTATAAATATTTCTACGTGTTACTTCTTTGTAGTTAAAACATCACGCGTTTAAAGTCGCTGAAAACTCAAATATCCCGAAAGATATATAATCTCGCTCTAATAGATAATCTAAATGGTGATTAGGCGGGAAGAGGTCGATTGGGCTAAGAGATATTGGAATAGTGCAAACTATATTGCCGCTGCGTCTATATATCTTAAGGATAATTTCCTTATGGAAAAGCCATTGAAACCTGAACATATTAAGGATTATCTTCTGGGACACTGGGGAACGTGTCCAGGAATAAACTTTGCATATACTCATCTTAACCTTTTAGCTTCTAAAAACAATCAGCAGATTCTTTTGGTTTGCGGGCCAGGGCATGGATTTGCGGCAATTTTAGCAAACCTATTTCTTGAAAATAGTTTAGAGAGATATTATTCTCAAATGAAAAGAAATGGAGCGGGATTGAAAAATGTGATTAAAGCATTTTCCTGGCCTTCAAGTGGATTTCCAAGTCATATAAATCCTGGAACTCCTGGAGCAATACATGAAGGAGGAGAGTTGGGATATGCACTTGGAACTGCATTCGGTGCGGCATTTGATAATCCAGATTTAATTGTTGCAGTAATTGTGGGTGATGGTGAAGCAGAAACTGGGCCAACTGCAACGGCATGGCATAGTAATAAATTTTTAAGTCCTAAAACTGACGGGGCAGTACTTCCAATATTACATTTGAATAAGTACAAAATAAACTCTCCTACTATTTATGGAACCATGGATGATTCTGAATTGAAAGAATTATTTAAGGGATATGGATATGAGCCAATATTTGTTGGAGAAAGTCATGAGGAAATGATTAATGCTATGAACAATTGTTATAAAAAAATAAAGATGATCCAAAATTTGGCTAGGGAAGGCAAAGAGGTTAGAAAACCGAGATGGCCTATGATAATTCTTCAGACGAGAAAGGGGTGGACTGGAGTAAAGGAATTAAATGGTGAAATGATTGAAGGAAATTATTTGAGTCATCAGGTTCCGATTAAGGATGTAAAAGAAAATAGAAAATCTTTAATTGCATTGGAAAAGTGGTTGAGAAGTTATAATCCTGGGAAACTTTTTCCTAATGGAGAGCTTTCTGATGAGATATTTAGTTTTATTCCAACGAATGAATTTAGAATTGGAAGTAATCCTCATGCGATTGGAGGGAATTTTTATAAGCCCCTTATCTTGCCAAAAGTGGAAGATTTGAATTTGAAGATAAAGAGTAGGGGAAACGATTTGAATGAAAGCACTCCTGCTCTTGGAAAATATCTGAGAAGAGTTATGGAACTTAATATTCAAAATAAAAACTTTAGAATATTTAGCCCTGATGAACTGGAGAGTAACAGAATGCATGAGATATTGGAAGTTACTGGAAGGGCAGGAGTTTGGAGTGAAGATAAAAGTGATATAAAGAATTGTAAAATTTCCGATGAAGGAAAAGTTATGGAAATGCTTAGTGAACATACTTTACAAAGTTGGATGCAAGGTTATGTTCTAACTGGGAGGCATGTATTTTTCCCAAGTTATGAAGCATTTCTACCAATAGTAGATAGTATGATAAGCCAATATCTTAAATTTATTAAAACGAGTGAAGAGTATATTTGGAGAAAACCTATTCCGTCTGTTAATTATTTGATGACTTCAGTTTGTTGGAGACAGGACCATAATGGATTTAGTCATCAAAATCCAGGATTCATAAATACCTTATTGAATAAGGCAAGAGAAGAAGAGCTAATTAGAATATATCTTCCTGCGGATGTAAATTCGCTTATGGTAACGGCTGAAAAGGTTTTGAAGAGTAATAATAAAGTTAATGTTATTGTTGCAGATAAGCGACCAATTAGACAGTGGTTGAGTTATGAAGAAGCATTGAAGCAAGATAAGAAAGGAGCGAGCATATGGAAGTTTGCTAGTGATGATAATCCTGATGTAATACTTGCTTCTTCAGGAGATTATCAAACTCAAGAAGCACTTGCAACAATTGCTATGCTTAAGAAAGATATACCTGAAATAAAATTGAGATTTGTGAATGTTTCCGAATTGAATGTTTTAGGAGTTAAAGAATTTTATCCTAATGGACTTGAAGAAAATGATTTTAAGGAATTATTTAGTGAAGATAAGCATGTTATATTTAATTTCCATGGATATCCTGGGGCAATAAAGCAACTTTTATTTGATAGACCTAACACTTTGAGGTTTCATGTTTATGGATATATTGAAAGTGGGACTACTACTACGCCGTTTGATATGTTAGTTAGAAATAAGGTTAGTAGATATGACTTGGCAATAAGATTGGTGAGACATGCTGCTAAAACAAATCTAGCTGTTGCTAAAGTTCAATATGAATTGATTGCTAAGTATAGAAAGAAGAGAGAAGAACATAGAGAATGGATATTGAAGAATGGAATTGACCCTAAGGAGATTAATGATTGGAAATGGGAAGATAGCAAGCCAATTGCAGTTAGCAAAAAACTTGTTACTAAAAAGAAGAGGAAATGATGAAACTTGAATATGGATTTATGTTTTGGTTGGGAATAGCAGTTTTAAGTTTAGTTAATATTATATTTAATATGTTAAATAAAAATACGGAGATGTATAATAAGTGGATATTTGGAGTGTCTATAATCATCTTGATTATTTATGGAGTAATACTAATTTGGAGACGGAAATGAAAGAAAAAATACTGGTGATTAATGCTGGAAGCTCTAGTGTGAGATTTTCTGTTTTTGCTGGAAGCGAAGAGATTTTGAGAGGAGTTGTTGACCAGATTGGAGCTAAGACGGATTATGCAATGACTAAGTATTTCTGGGAGAGTAATGAGTATTTAGAAAATAGAAAAGTTAAAAATTATGAAGAAGCAGTTTCTTTGATTATTGAGATATTGAATAAATATGAGATTAGGGTGGATAAAGTTGTCCATAGAGTGATTAATGGAATGAAATTTACTGCACCCCAAGTGATAAATGAGAAAGTAATGAGAATTATGGAGATAATTGCTCCAACTTCACCGTTGCATATGATTTCTCAAATAAAAATAATAAAAGAATTGATGAAAAGAATAAAAGTTAAGCATATTGCTTTTTTTGATAATTCTTTCCATGCTGGAATTCCATATTATGCAAGCACATATGGAATTCCCATTAGATTGAGCAGAAAGTATGACATAAAAAGATTCGGATTTCATGGAATTGCTCACAGAGCGATGTATAATGAGATGAATGCAATTGCTAAAAAGAAATTTGAGAGAATGATTACGTGTCAGATTGGAAATGGAGTTAGTGTATGTGCAATAAAGAATGGAAAAAGTATTGACACGAGTATGGGATTTACTCCTCTTGAAGGTTTAATGATGGGAACAAGAGCAGGAAATGTAGATCCTTATTTGATTAAATATCTTGCTGATAAAGAAGGAATTGGCTTGAATAGAGTTATTGAAATTCTTGAAAAGGAATCTGGGCTGAAGGGATTTGTTGGAGAGAGCGATATGAGAATTGTTTTGAAGAAAGCGAGAGAAGGCGATAAGAATGCTAAACTGGCAATTGAAATTTATTGCTATGGAATTGTAAAACAAATTAGTGCTTATGTTGGAGTTTTGGGAGGAGTTGATGCAATAGTTTTAGGGGGAGGAATTTCCCGTTCTTGGATAATCAGAAATAAAATACTTAAAGGATTGGAATTTCTTGGAATAAAAGTAGATGAGAGTAAGAAAAGTGAAGAAACTCCTCAAAGGATAACTCTTGGAGCAAGCAAGGTTCCAGTTTGGGTTATTGAGGCAAATGAGGAAACGGAAATGTTGAGAGAATGTCTAAGGATTTTGTAAAATAACCACCTTGATGGTTATAGTAACCTTTATAAGAGTTATAAACTTTAGTTTATAGCTATAAACTAAAATGGATATGTATAAAGAGCAGTTTACAAAACTTGAGAGAGAAATATTGAAATTCTTATTTATTAATGCTGGGGAGAGCTATAATCAAAGAGGAATTGCTCTCGCTTTGAAAGTGTCTCCTACTGCGGTTGCAAATTCAATTAAAAATTTAGATAAATCTGGATTATTGGAACTTGACCGAGGTAAGAATACAAAACCGACAATCGTGGAACTCAATATTAAAAATGATAGAGTTTTCTTTTTAAAAAGAGTTGAAAATCTTAGAATGATTTATGAAAGTGGATTAAGAGATTATTTATCTGATAAACTTCCAGAAACAACAATTATATTATTTGGAAGTTATTCTTTTGGAGAAGATGTACAGAGTTCGGATATTGATATTGCAGTTATAGGCGGGCTGAAAAAGGAGATTGATTTCTCTGCCTATGAAAAGAATTTTCATAAAAAAATTGTTGTTCAGTTTTATGATAGTTTAGAAGGAATTCATAGAAATCTTAGAGAGAGTATACTCAATGGAATTATATTAAAAGGAAGTATTAAATTATGAATTTGCCATTTGATTTTGAGTATTATCTAAAGAAAAAAATTGCAAGAAAGGTATCTCCTAACTTCTCTCGTGCGGAATTTTTATTTAATGAAACAAAGAAATCATTTATTGGACTTAAAGACAGGGTTGACAAACTTGGAATCAATGAATTTAATGCAAATTCTATAATCAAAGATATCCATGATATAATTATTGAAAAGATTAGGGCTAAAGTTCTTATTGAAGGTTATTCTTGCTCTGGAAATTTTGCTCATGAAGCAGAAATTGCTTATATGAAGAATTTAGGATTCACAGATTATGAGCTTTCATTTATAAATCAATTAAGACAATCCAGAAATGGAATAAATTATTATGGAAAGATTTATGAAAAAAGTTATGCAGGATCTTGCTATAAGTTTTTAACTGAAATAAATAATAAATTGGATTTTATGTTTTCGAGAGAAATTATTCCAAAACTAAAGTTTTATGTTGTTGATAATCCTGATGAAATGATTAGACTAATTAATGGTTTTCTTCTTTATTCGGGAAAATCATTTAATTGGAGTCGTTTATATTCAAAAGAGTATCCTGAATTTGGAAAATTAATCGAAAAAGTTCAAAATCCAGAAGAAATTAAAAAGATAAGCAATGACTTCTTTAAAAAATTATATTATGACAAATTAAAGGAATTAGAGAAAATTGCAAAAAGTTTTCAGATTGAATGGGACAAAGAAGGAGAACAACTTTTAAGAGCGTTATCAAAAATAGTTGAGAAAGAATGGCTCCAAGATTGGAAAGAGATGAAAGCATGGGTTTCTCTAAATCCTATTTGCCCTCGTTTTATTGAGCAAAGAGCGTTTGATATTTATTGGAAAGCCCCTCCCGATAAAATGAAATCAACTGCTTTGCACGAAATACTTCATTTTATTTGGTTTTAATGATTTCTATACCTTTGAATTATTAATTACAGTTGAACTTGTTTTGAAAAGCTAAAAAAATTTAATTTTCATTTATTTTCATGAGATAAATGAAATGTTAATCAAATTAATAATATTCCTAGGATTATAATTTATTTATTTTATTTAAATATTTAATTCATTTATTCATTAATCTATTCTTTTTAGGGGTTTTGGGGTTTTGGGG
>JBBSYD010000013.1:0-9161 GCA_038045425.1 Nanobdellota archaeon
ATTTGCATTTAATGATCTAGATTTCTATTCAAAAATCTATTTGGGATGTAGCCGTATTACTTAACCTTCGTTTCACTAAAAGACTTGCTTAAACTCTGCTTCCAAAATGAAGGAAGAGGATTAGTAACAAATCCCTTAAACTGAGAAGAATGAATATAACTCAAACCTTTATATTTAGAATATGATTCAAATCCCTTAGACGTCTGCTCATAAATCTTCTGAATTATCTTCCTCTCAAATTCAGATTGCAATAAAGACGCTGGCTTTAAGATAAGATAATCTGCTTGACGTAAAATATTGACCTCTAGATTTGAAGAATTCTGGGAAATAAAAAGAATACTCAAATTTTTATGTCTAGAAATTAAGATTAATTCGCTAAGTATCTTATTCGCACTCTTCATTGAATCTCTAGAATTAAACAAAACTCCTCCTTCATCAACTAAAACAAAAGAATCATTTTTCACACTATTTATATCTCTAATAACTTCCACCCAAGAAGGCATTTCTTCAGACCTAAATCCAATAGCATAAATCTTTTTCATAGTCTTCACATGCAAATTCTCCAATAATTTTAATCCAACTGCACTTTTCCCACTTCCTCTTGCACCAATAATCAGTCCGATGGTACTATCTGACTTCTTCAAATTATCTTCCCAGCTATTAAAATCTCCTAGCAATGTCTTAATTATCTTAAAAGATTCATACTCTGCTTTAATCTTTTCACGAGTCTTTTCAACATTATTAACCTTAATCTCCACCCTAATCTTCCTAATAATCCAAACAATAAATTTAACAAGATAATAGGGAATCTTTATTATAGTCCATAAAACTCTAAAAAACCATTTAATAAAACTAATATTGCTCTCTTTTACACTTTTCTTCATCCTCTTTTTCACCATATTAACAATCAAACTCCTACAATTATAAACCTTATGAAAACAAGTAAAACAAACCTATTCAGTAGTCTTTCCGTCGAACTCTTCATCATCTAATTCAGCATCCACTTTTGTAGCATGAACTACTTTGTCTCTATGATGTGCAGGAGAATAAATAGTATACAACTTCAAATCTTCCTTATTAGAAGTGTTAATGATATTATGTTTAGCCCCAGCAGGAACAATAACTGCAAATCCGTCTCCTACCTTATATTCATGCCCATCAATTATACATTTCCCTTCTCCTTTCTCAAAACGAAAAAACTGATCATTTTCCTTATGCACTTCAAGTCCAATCTCTTCCTTAGGTTTCAAACTCATAAGAACAAGTTGACTATGTTTTGAAGTATAAAGCACCCTACGAAAATTATTATTTTTCAAACTCTCTTTTTCTATATTATCAACAAACCCATTCATCTCAATAAGAAGCGTATAATCTATTTAAATCTTTATTGCCAGAAGAGAATTAGGGAACAACTAAATCAACTAATTTGGGAATAGACTCTCCAGCAGAATTGTAAGCTACGGCTTTGTAATTATAAGTCTGCCCAGAAATTAAGTTCCCATCCATAATCGCTCCAAAATAATATTTATGATCATTTCTTGCCCTAGGATTAATTTTCATTTCCTTGAGAGTAATATCTTTAATCAAAGTATATTCCGAATCTCCCGAAAGTTTTTTATAAAATCGAAACCCTTTCTCCCCACTTTCTTGATATACTGGCAAATTTAACATAGCTCTATTTGAAGAAGACAAAATTAAATCAAATGAAGAAGGAGTTGAAGGAACTTGAGAGTTACACCTATCAAAACTACATCCATAAGCACAAACAAAATCATGATATAAATAAGTTCCAGTAGCAGAATTACAATAATACTCTCTTACCTTTGAACCATAACACTTATCTGCAAAAACATTATCAATTGTTCTAGACCTTCCAGGAAGAAGATCAATATATCTAGTAGTCACACTAACTTTCCCAGAAATAAATGCAAAAACTCCAGAATCGCTATCTTGACAAGACACTTGCTTTGTCAATTGCTTATTCAGCACCTTAGTCACTGAAGCATCACCAAAAGGAGTCCCTTGATCGACTGCAAAAACCCCTCCAGAAAACAAAACAAGACTTACAAAAACACATAAGATAATTAATTTATGCATATCTCTTCTCATTTTTTATCTATTTAAATATAATTATGCCAGAATATCTAAATAAAACGCCCGAATAAGGAAAAATCTTTCTTGATTTTAGTAAACTTTCAAATCTAAAAAATGTAACTCTTATTCGCTAATAGAAAAAGTTTAAATATAACCTATTTGGCAGATATTTATGAAATATTTTAATATAACCGTTACTTATCAGAATAAAACAAAAGAAAATCTGGCTCGTTTCAGAGAAGGTACCCAAGAATTACCAATTATAGTTAGAGGATTAGCTAAAGATAGCAAAATAGAAATAGACTTAGGCAGCCGAGTTGTGGATATAAGCACTCTTAATGGAGCAGTCCGATACTCAGGTATTGAACAAATTGATAGCAAAAGATATGCTGTTACGTTCAGAACAGATTCAAAAGAACCTCAGATACCTTATGTGTTCATTGAACCTAGAAGACCAAATAAAAGCAGAATCACTCTAATGATATTTGGTAAGGCACCTAACTAAAATTATCACGAGGCAATTTACTTTTTAGACAACTAACATAAACAAAAAATATGCCTAACAATCAAATAGTTATTTAATTACATTTCAGTATATACCCTACCCGAAATGGAATATTATTTAAGAGATGCTTCTGTTTTAGCATCAAAACAAATGAAAAGGGAAAATCTTTCTCATTTTAATGGGCTTTAGAATTAAAAACTTAATGTTTATTTGAGTCTCTTATAAATCGATAATTAGAATAACTTACCACCCCAAAAAATATTCCTGTAACAGCAGCCATTGCAGCCTCCCCATAATCTCTTATATTTCCCGAGACAATTCCTTGATACTCGTTAATTACGCCTGCAATTGCACATCCTGTTGCAATTATTCCAGAGACAATTCCTTCCATTCGTTTTGTACGAGACACTGATTCTAAATAATCTAATTCTGAAAATCCACCAGACACTCGATTCTTTTCTTCTTGCTCTCTACACATTGCTTCCGCAGGCATAGCAGCTAAACCAAAACGAAAATCTCCAGGGTTTATCATACAAAATTTAATTAGATTGCTATTTTTAAACTATTCTAAAAACAAAAAACTTATTCGATTCCGAGACGCCCAGACGAGGAATCGAACCTCGAAATCCTTGCGGAAATCGCATCCCTCGAATTAAAAATTTTAGTTTCGAGTGCGACGCAGTACCATTGTGCCATCTGGGCTAATGAGAAATAGAATATTAAAAGACTTTTAAGTCTTTTCACACCCAACGAAATAATCTCATTTAACAAAACTTCAACATAAAATATTTCACTTCGATAAATCCTCTTCAGCACAATGTCTACTTCAAAATCAAACATCAGATAATTATCACAACAAATATAACTTAGTTACACCCAATCAAATAAAATTAATTTATGATTATGACTCCCTTCCCGAAGGAAGGGGGCCGTGAAAAAAGAGGAATATTAGAGGGCAGGGTTATGCCCTCCTTTAAGTTCATGTTCTTTAAGCACCTCCTCGCATCTATTTGGCTACGAACAAGATATTATTTAGAGAAAAAACCTTTATTAGTAGTTTATGAAATCATATTCGAGATTTCAACTCCAGAAGCCTTATAAACCTAAAAACAATAAATAGAACATGGTGAATATCTATCTTATTCCCGAATGGTTCTTCGGATTAGACTTAGGAATGGAATTTCTAACTGCAATAATAACTATTGCTATAGCAATATCAGCTATCAAAATTTACAAAATGACTGGAGACGCTCCAATAAAAAGATTCGGACTTGGCTTCTTAATGATAGGTATCTCGTTCACAATCTGGGCATTTGCAGAACTCTTCCTAATCAAAAGTCTAGACAATGGATTTAGAGGAATAATTTTAGAAAGACTTCAAGATTTTCAAATATTGGGAATTTATGCACACATTATATTCTTTATAGCAGGATTAGTAACCTTAACCTATGCCACATTTAAAATAAATAAGGATGGAGTCTACTACTTATTGTTGGGCCTAAGTCTTCTAGTCATGGCCGTCAGTTTAAATAAAATGATTACCATGAATATCCTGTCAGTATTTCTTCTATCATTCATAGCTTATCATTATTTCACCGAATGGAGAGCTAATAGAAATAAAAACACCTGTAAAATATTCGTAGCATTTTTGCTATTAGTATTTTCTAATCTTTCATTAATATTTTCAGATTATTCTATGTACACCTATGTAATCTCCCACTCCCTAGAAGTCATAGCCTACTTGATAATGCTCCAAACACTCATATGTACCCTTAAACACAATGGCAAAAAAGAGAAATAGACTTGAAATAATTAGAGACATTCTTGAAGTAATTAAAAACAAGAGCGGGAAAATCCGTCCAACACATATACTTTACAAGTCAAATCTCTCATACGGTATGATGGAAGAATACATGAATGAATTAATGGAAAAACAATTTATCATCATCTCTACACATAATGGAAATAAAACATACTCAATCACTGAAAAAGGAATAAACTACCTTTCACAATACAAGATGATTTCCCAATTTACAGACTCATTCGGGCTTAGTTAAGAATTTATGTCAACATGATACTAATACCCTCGTACTAATGCAACTTCAATTAATGCCCTACAAAACAGATTAATACAACAATTCAATAATATCTATGCTCATCCTCTAAAATAGATTCAGCAAATAAATCCCATTCAAATCAAACATTAGATAATAATTTTCCAATTGTATTTCAGTTATAGAGAGCTTTGAATAACCCTCCAATTTCATAATTCTAAGAGGGTTTTCAAAGCGATTCTTAGAGGATTTTGGGGTTTTTCCAAATCCTCTATATTTTATATGCCGTAATTTACTCAAAAAACGCCCAAAGCACCAACAATATTTTGATTAACCTCATCAATCTTTCCCATACCATTAATGTCAAATACTCCACAATTATTACACATAAAATCTAATATCTTAGAATTAGTATGTTCGTAATTCCTCAATTTATTTTTTATTAGTTCAATATCTTCAGACTTACCTAAATTCTCCGCCCTCTGAACTAATCTTTTAACAACTTCATTTTCATAAACTTGAAGATTAATTACATTAACACTAGATATTCCAAAACTATTAAATAAATTCTTTAATTCTTCAGCCTGTTTAATAGTCCTAGGAAATCCATCAAAAACAAATCCATTAGAATCTTTATGTAACTCAATAAAATTTCTAATTAAATCAAATATAATCTCATCAGAAACACAAACTCCCTTTTTCAAAAATTCTCCAACCTTAACTCCCAGTTCACTATTCTTAGCTACTTCATTCTTTAAAATATCCACAATCGAAACAGAAACAAGTTTAAACTTGGATGCCAAAATTTGCGCCTGAGTTCCTTTCCCAGAACCTGGCGGCCCAAACAAAATTAATGCTTTCATAATATCCTCGATTCATTGGTAAAAAACCTTCTAACTAGGACTATTTAAACACTTCGAGAATTTTAGTCTATTTTCTCAACAATCTTTTTTAATGAAAATCTTACTTTCTTATGATTTGCATATTTATCATCACTCGCCCTAAAACCTATTGGGCACATTAATACCGCTCCCAATCCCTTCTTTTCCAACCCTAATATCTCATTAACCTTCGCTGCATCAAAACCCTCCATAGGGCAAGCATCTATTTTCTTCAAAGCAGCAGAGGTTAACAAATTTCCAAGAACGAGATACACCTGCTTTTTACTCCAATCTTCAACATTTCCAGAAAAATTATCTAAATACTCATGCAACATCTTTTCAAATCCCTTCAACATTCCAGATTTAAATCCTCTTTCACTTTCAACAAATTTAACATATTCACTCATATATTTTTTATCTAAACCCTTTCTAATACATAAAACAATTAAATGACTTGCATCTGTAACTTGCGCCTGCCCCCAAGCAGCTCCTTTTATCTTCTCTCTGATTTCCTTATTAGTCACAACTAAAAACTTCCAAGGTTGAATACCAAATGATGAAGGAGTCAATCTCATTGCCTCAAGCAGCTCGTTCAAATCCTTCTCACTCACCTTTTTAGAAGAATCAAATTTCTTAGTAGCATATCTCCAATTTAAAGAACTAATCAAATCACTTTGACTCCCTTCTTTTTTATTTACCATATTTATCAATAACCTCATGAGATTAAAAAGGTTATGTACTGCAAATCTTAAAAAGAATGCTTGAACCTATAATCCCTCGAAGCTCATCAATCCAGATAGAATTAAAAATAACAATTAGTTATATAACTTATGCATAAACTAATTGAAATATTCAAGAAAGTGCAGACAATTCCATATAAAGTCTGTAAATATGATGAAAGTCAGATAGATGAAAAATTAAAAGAAGGAGATTGTAGGCATAAATCTACTTTACTATTTAATTTACTTAAAAAAGAAGGTTTTGAAGTTAAAAAAATAAAAGTTATTTTCAATTGGAAAGACTTGCCTTTGCCCAAAAAAATAATCTCATTACTTAAAAAATCAAGTAGTATTTGGGATCATGATGCAGTTGCAGTAAAAATAAATTCAAACTGGATAAAAGTTGATTGTACTTGGGATCCTGCTCTAAAAAATATTGGTTTTCCAGTAACGATAAATTGGGACGGAAAGTCAGATACTCTCGGAGTAACGAATGGCGTGCTAAATTACTATGATACAGATAACTATGTTAAAGATAACATTAAAATTAAGATAGTAAAAGAAGAGGCCCATCAATTTGCTGAATCATTAAATAAATTATTTGAAGATATAAGAAAAAGAAAAAACGCCCTGAGCAGGAGTTGAACCTGCGAATCCTTGCGGAAACTTGCTCTCCAAGCAAGCGGAGTAACCACTGTCCCATCAGGGCGTAAACTAATCTAAAATAGAATTCTTATAAACCTAACTATTTCCTTGAATAGCGTGTAAAAGAAACCGCATTCATTGGAATTCTTGAAACTTCTTTCCATATATTATAATCAATTTCTGGAAACTTCAAATCACCAGAATAATGTTTATTCATCCATAAAACTTCTAAACATCTAGTTTGAGGCAAAGAAATAGCGATATCAAATAACTTCTTTCCCCCAATAACATAAGCAATATCTGTTGGATAATATTCTGTTTGTCTTTGAGCTTCAACTAAGGCATCTTTCAAAGTTCTAACCAAAACAATATCATTTGCACGAGAAACTTCTCCAGTTCTAGAAACCACGATATTCCCCCTCCTATCAAATGGCTGTCCAAATTTTTCCAAAAAATATTCATATGCTCCTCTCCCCATTATACAAGGATGATTCAATGTCCTTTTTCTAAAATGATAATCTGCTTCTGAAATATTCCAAGGAATTCTCCCCCTATCACTTATAATCTTGCTAAGCGAAACCTCTGCAAATAGAGTTAAATTAAAATCTTTCATATAAATTTTCAAATAAATCAATTCTTAAAGATTACTATTTCATAGAATACGCTCTATCAAAAATATCCCTTATTTCCCTCTGAACCTTATCTATTTCTCTTCCAGCATAAACAGTTTTAACTCTCGCAGGTTCAGCTTTGGCAATTTCATAAAATCCATTTTGCACTTTTTCAAAAAATTGTCTATCTTCCAATTCAAATCTACATTGCGGCTCTCCCTTTCTTAATCCTCTCCTCAACTCACTTTCCTCCAAAGGAATATCTAAAAGAAAAGTTAAATTTGGTCTTGTCTTTCCAACTGCAAAATCAATAACTCGCTTAACTTCTTGTAAGTCCAATCCTCTCGCATACCCTTGATATGCAACAGTAGAATCGTAAAATCTATCAGTTAAAACAACTTTCCCAGCAGATAATGCAGGACGAATAACTTCTCCAACTAATTGTGCTCTCGAAGCATTCATCAATAAAAGTTCTGTTTCGGAAGTCATCTTCTTAGAATTTGGAGAATATTTCAAAGTATATCTAATCTCTTCACCAATCGGTGTCCCTCCTGGCTCTCTTAATATAACTACCTCCGTGCCCTTTCCAGTTAAATATTTTCCAAGTAATTCTATCTGAGTAGTTTTTCCTCCTCCCTCCCCCCCTTCAAAAGAAACAAAAAATCCTTTTTTATCCATCATACTGCAATCGGAAAATTTATTTTAGGATGACTTTTATAGTTTACCACAGAAGTTTTATCATAAGTCCAACCTTCTACTGAAATAAAATCTTTAGTTTCAATTTGAGGTAAATCAAAAGGTTTTCTCTTGAGTTGTTCTAAAACTCCAAATGTGTGATTTTCATAAATATGTAAATCTCCTAACTGCCCTATCAACTTACCTTCTTGCATTCCCGCTTCTTTTGCAACAAGATGCAATAACGTAGCATAACTAGATATATTAAATGGTAACCCTAAAGCAACATCTACCGAACGCTGTCTCCAAATAAGATTTAATTTTCCATTTGAACAAAGAAGCTGCCATGAATCGTGACAAGGGGGTAAAGCCATCTCATCAATCTGTTTAGGATTCCACGCATTAACAAGCATTCGTCTGTCAGTAGGGTTTGTTTTTAAAGTTTTTAAGACATTTGCTAATTGATCAACTCCCTTTCCAGTATAATCTTTAGCATATCCATTATATTCTGCATCAAAATGTCTCCACTGAAAACCATAGATCGGACCTAAATCTCTTTCTTCAAGCATTTTAGATTGAATTTCAGGTTTATCGCTATATGGAATTATTTTTCGACTACACCACTCATCCCAAATATGACATCCTCTTTCTTGAAGCCACCGTTTATCTGTAACTCCATGAATAAATCCATCTAATTCAATTCTTACAGATTTTTGAGCAACAAATTTGGTAGTCAACAAAGGAAAACCTTTTTGCATATCATGAACAAACATAGCTCCCTCAATAGACAAAGTTCTAATTCCTGTTCGAGTATCCTTAACTTCCCCTCGAGCAAGTACCTCATCCAGAATAGAAAGATAACTATCCATTAAAAAATAAAAGATAAAACTTATTTAAACAAATATATAGTCCAATACCTACTATCGGCTACATCCCAAATAGATTTTTGAATAGAAATCTAGATCATTAAATGCAAA
>JBBSYD010000014.1:0-21586 GCA_038045425.1 Nanobdellota archaeon
AATATAAATTAGAAGAAATTAGAGTTTATAATCATTCCGGTATAGGGTCACTCTCCTTCTCATATTGCAAAAAATGAAAATCGAAGCAGAGAAAAGAGGATACAAAAGATATTGATGGACATAAGTAAAATGATGGTTTATGTTTATAGTAGAAAAGAGGTTATCCCGGTGATTATAACCGAGTCAATAGAATCTGAAAGTTCCTGGTCTTATACTACTAAAAACTATCTTGATTTTTATAAAAATATATTTGGTTTTAAATTCATAACCACAGACTTTAAAAAAGGATGGGAGGATAATATCTTAAAGGAGTTAATAAAAATATAACATGATTGAATTTAATAATAATGAGCTTGAAATTTTGAAGTTTTGGGAGGATAAAGGGATTTTTAATAAGCTTAGAAAGAAAAATAAAGGTAAAAAGAAATGGAGTTTTATTGATGGCCCGATAACTGCAAATAATCCTATGGGGGTGCACCATGCTTGGGGAAGAACGTACAAAGATTTGTTTCAAAGATACAAAGCAATGCAAGGTTTTGATCAGAGATATCAAAATGGGTTTGATTGCCAAGGATTATGGGTAGAAAGAGAAGAGGAAAAGGAATTGGGATTAAAGAATAAAGAGGATATTGAGAGATTTGGTATATTGAAGTTTGTTGAATCTTGTAAAAAAAGGGTTGAGAAATATTCTAAAATACAGAAAGAACAGTCTGTAAGGTTGGGACAGTGGATGGATTGGGAAAATAGTTATTATACAATGACCAATAATAATAATTTACATAACTGGTTTTTACTAAAGAAATATTTTGAGGATGGAAGATTATTCAAGGGAAAGGACGCAGTTCCTTGGTGTTGGAGATGCGGGACTGCAAGTTCAAAGCATGATATTGCAACTGAAGGATACAAGGAAGTAACGCATACTGCTCTGTTTATGCAATTTCCATTAAAAACAAATCCTAATGAGTATTTTCTTATTTTTACTACTACTGCTTGGACCGTTCCAGCGAATGTAGCAATTGCAGTTAATCCAAATATAACTTATGTTAAAGTAGAAAATGAAGGAATTAAATATTGGCTTGCTGAATCTAGAGTTTCTGAATTAGAGGGAGATTATAAAGTGTTAGAGAAGAAGAAAGGTTCTAAACTAGAGGGGATTGAGTATGTTATGCCATATTATGACTTAGAGCTACAGAATAAATCTCCTCATAAGGTTGTTTTGTGGGATTTGGCTTCTGAAGAAGAAGGAACTGGAATTGTGCATATCGCCCCAGGATGTGGAGCGGAGGACTTTGATTTAGGTAAGAAGATTGGTTTGCCGTCGATATCTCCCCTCAATGATGCGGGAATGTATTTAGAAGGTTATGCTCAGTTTAGTGGAAAGAAATATTCAGAAGTAAATAAAGAGGTTTTGATAGATTTGGAACAGAGAAGATTTGTTTATAAGACAAAACCCTATAAACATAGATATCCCCATTGTTGGAGATGCGGAAATGAGTTGGTATTTAGATTAGTAAATGAATGGTATATTAAATGTGATGAAAAAATTAGAAAAGTTTTGATTTCTGAAAATAAGAAAGTAAATTGGTTCCCTGAATATGGAAAAGTTAGACAGGGCGAATGGTTCAAGAATATGAGCGATTGGCTTATTTCTAGAAAAAGATATTGGGGGTTGCCTTTACCAATATGGGAATGTTCTTGTGGGCATATTGATGTAATTGGAAGTTTGGAAGAGCTTAGGAAAAAAGCAGAGGATAAGAAAAAAGTTGATGAATTAAATGAAATACATCGTCCTTGGATTGATGAGATAAAAATAAAGTGCGAAAAATGTAAAAAGGAAGTTTCTAGAGTTTTGGATGTGGGAGATGCATGGCTTGATGCAGGAATCGTTCCATTTTCGACTCTTAATTATCTAGGAGATAATAAATATTGGAAAGAGTGGTTCCCTGCAGAATTTATTTGTGAAAATATGCCTGGACAGTACCGGGGGTGGTTTAATGCGTTATTTTGGGCCTCTGCTGAATTAACTGGAAAAACTCCATTTAAATCCATTTTAGGATATGAAACATTAAAGGATGAAAAAGGAGAGGAGATGCATAAAAGTAAGGGAAATGCTATTTGGTTTGACGATGCTGTTAAGAAAGTTGGGGCTGACCCAATTAGACTTCTTTATTGTTTACAGGATCCAGCCTTGGAATTAAGATTCGGGTTTAATGCACTAAGAGATCCCTCAAATAATTTGAATATTTTACTTAATCTTTCAAAGCTTGTAGGCAATGTAAAAGAGGTTAAAATAAGTAAAGTTGAAGACCAATGGATAATTAGTAAGTTTAATCTTCTTAAAAAAACTGTGACTGAAGAACTTGAAAAATTGCATCCTCATCTTGCTACTCGAGCAATATTAGATTTTTGGATAAATAGTTTTAGCCGTGGATATATTCAAATCGTTAGAGATAGATTAGCTGAAGAAGATTTAGAAGCTAAGAGTGTTTTGAAAGTTATTTATATTGATTTATTGAAACTTCTTGCACCAATTATTCCATTTATAACTGAACAAATTTGGCAGTCTCTTCGTGAAAAGGGGATTGTTAAAGAAGAATCAGTTCATTTGGCAGATTGGCCTGTAGCTGAGAAGAAAAAAATTGATGTTAAGCTTGAAGAAAAGTTTTTAGATGTTTCAAAGATAATTGAAATGGGATTGGCAGAAAGAGATAAGGCAAAAATAGGATTGAAATGGCCTCTTGCTTCTGTAATAGTGTCTATGCCTGAAAAATTAGATTCTGAATTAGGAGAAATTGTTGCTAGACAATTAAATGTTAAAGAAGTCGACGTGAAAAAAGCAAAAGAAATGAAAGTCGAATTGAATTTGAAAATTACTGAAGAATTGGAAGGAGAAGGATTTGCGAGGGAGATTGCAAGAAAGATTCAAGCTGAAAGAAAAAATGCTGGACTACAAAAGGGACAATTAATTGACTTAGAAATTCATGTTTCAAATCGATTAAAAAAGATGTTAAAAGAAAATATTATCTTTTTGAAGGAAAGAACAAATTCTAAAAGCTTTGAATTTGTCGACGATAAAACTGAAAACCTGAAAATTGTATTTAGTGTTAAGGACGAAAATATAGCCCTAAATTTTCGTAATTCTTAAATAACGATTAAGAAAAAGATTTAAATAGTAGTCCTTGCTAAGTTGTTTAGAGGTTGAGATGATTTCATGATAATAAAGGAAGAATTTTTAAGCAGGATACGGAAAATATTTGATTTGAATTTGTATGAGGCAAGAGTTTGGACTGCTTTGCTTTCTAGAGGAACAAGTACTGCTGGAGAATTGAGTAATATCTCTGACGTTCCGAGATCGAGAACATATGATATTTTAGAATCCCTTGAGAAGAAAGGATTTATAGTAATGAAGATTGGAAAACCAATAAAATTCGTTGCTTTGAAGCCAGAAGAGGTAGTTGAAAGAGTTAAGAGGAATCTTGTTGTTGATGCACAGGATAAGAGTAAGAGGCTTGAGAAGCTTAAAGGGGACGAGGTTCTTGAGGAATTAAGTGCTTTGTTTACTAATGGAATAAAGTTTATAGAGCCAAGTGATTTATCGGGAAGTTTGAGAGGCAGACAGAATATGTATAATCATTTAGATATGATGATTAGAACTGCTGAGAAGAGCGTAACTATTGTGACTACTGCGGAAGGATTGAATAGAAAGATGGAAATGCTTATGCCTGCGTTGGAGAAAGCTAAGAAAAGAGGAGCAGTTGTAAGAATTGCGGCACCAATTAATGCTGATAATATGAAGGTTGCTAAGGAATTGGCTAAGGTTGCAGAAGTTAAGAATCTTGGAAGCACTGGATTAAATGCAAGATTTGCTATTGTTGATGCTAATCAAGTTATGTTTATGCTTTTGGATGATAAGACGGTACATCCTAATTATGATGTTGCAGTTTGGTTGTCTACTGAATATTTTGCTAAGGCACTTGAACAGATGTTTGAGTTAGCTTGGAAAGATTTCTCTAGAGTTAAGTAAATTTTATTGATAAGATTTAAAAACGTACTTTTTATATAATTATTTTAGAATGGAAAAAAAGAATGTGATTTTGGTATGGTTGAGTATATTTTTATTAGTTGGTGTTATGAATTTTGTTTATGCCCAGGAAAATTTAAGTTTAGAAAATGAGACTTTGATTAATGAATCTCCTGCGATTAATTCTAGCAATAATACTATTAATGAAACTCAAATTTCAGGAGGGTTATTTTTAAAAGAAATTATCCCGTCTAGTTTTAAATCGGGGGATATTCAATTTAATATTAAGTTTGAAAATAATGGAACTAGTGAAGTGAATAATATTGCTCCAATTGTTACGGGGAAAGGATTTTCGGTAAGTGAAGTTATTTCTTTAGATAAGTTAAGTCCTGGAGAGGATGATTATGTAATAATTATGGGTAATTTTAGAGAGTCTGGGATTATTACCTTGACTATTAAGAATGGAGATAAGACTTTTTATTATAATGTGAGCGTTTCTGATGATGCTATTGCTAGTAATGCTATTGTTGATATTGCATTAATTGAAAATCTTACTGGAGAACTTGAAGAGTTGAAACAGAAATATTCTACTATGGAATATACTGTATCTAAGAAAAAGAGTGATGGATTTGATGTTTCTGGAATTAAATTGGATGACGCAAAAAAATATCTTAGAAGTGCAGAGGCAAATTTACTTGGAAAAGATGTAAATACTGCACAGGTTAATTTGAAGTTGGCTTTGGAAGAAATTGAGGATCAAACAATAAAAGTTAATGATGCTCAAGAAATTTCTTCAGTTGATAAGTTAAAAAATAATGCAATTATATTTTCTACAATTGCTGGAGCATTGATTGCTTTATTTACTCTCTATGAATTACTTAAGAAGAAAGGCACTGTTGCAGTTGAGAAGGTTAAGGAAGTTAAGGAAAAGATGGGCAGTAAGGATTGATTATATTCTAGAATATAAATAGTTTAAAAGGTTAGAAAATAAGATTTGTTATGAGTGACGTTCCTAGCATACAAGCTGAAGTTAAAAGAGCTAGGGGAAAATCTATTTTTGAGACTCTTGAGTTGGATAAAACTCCTATTGATTTAAATCTGGATGTTCCCGGTGTTGTTATTGATGAGTATACTATCAATAGAAAGTTTAGAGTTCAGGCAAAAAGATTAGGGGAAAGTCGTCAGTATAATGTAGCAGTATTTGATGAAACTAAAATTGATGGAAAAACTGCTCCATTGTATCTTAAAGGATATTTTGTAGATTGTGAAGTAGTAGATGACTTTGCTAAAGCGATAGGTTTGCAGAGGGTAGCGTTAAAGCATTTTAATGAACGTGGTTATTAGACAAGTTTTAATATCCTATTTTCTAGGCTGAAATATGAATTTCATAGACATACATTGTCATCTGGAAAGATATGAGAATTTTGAAAAGATAATTGAAAATGCTAGAACGAGAGATGTTAAAATTATTCTTGCTCAGGGAATTAATGTTGAAACCAATAGAATTGTGTTGAAGTTGGCTGAAAAATATCCTGAAGTTAAGGTTTGTCTAGGAATATATCCTATTGATGCTTTGAAGATGTCTGATAAGGAAATTAATTCGGAGATTGAGTTTATTAGAAAAAACAAGAATAAAATTGCGGGAATTGGAGAAGTGGGAATTGATTTTAAAGAGGACTTGAATGAGCATGAAAGGCAGAAAAAAGTATTTAGAAAATTTGTTCAACTTAGTATGGATTTGGATATACCGATTATTGTTCATTCGAGAAAGGCGGAAAAGGAAGGTATTGAAATTTTGGAAGAGATGAAAGCAGAGAAGGTTATTATGCACTGCTTCTGTGGCAATAGGAAGCTCGAGGAAAGGATAATTAAGAATGGATGGTATCTTACCATTCCTACCTCCGTAACTAGGAGCCAGCAGTTTCAGGAGAGGGCTAAAAATTGCCCTATTGAGCAATTGTTTTGTGAAACAGATTCTCCTTTCTTGCATCCTGATAAAATCGGGGAGAATGAACCTGCTAATGTGATGAGAGCTTATGAAAAGATTGCAGAGATTAGGGGAATGAAATTGGAAGAGGTTAAAAAGAAGATTTGGGAAAACTTTGAAAAGTTGTTTAGTTCATAGTTTTAGTTATTTGAGAATTAATTCTACAATAATGATGTTATCTTTTTCGTATATCTCTTTTTCAAAGAAGTCGAAATATTGTTTCTGATTTTTTATTATCTCTTTAACTTTTCTTACATTTCTCTCGCTTATTCCGTGTATATGGATAAACTTAAGACCGTATTTTTTAGAGATCTCTAATTTTGAGGTTAGTTCAGCCATTATTTCTGACTCATTCATAGAGGCGTGAACGAATATTGCAAATGGAGATTTAGAGACGGTAAGCTCATATAATTCGGAGAATCTTTCTTTAGATGAATTATATAATGGAATTAAGAACTCTTCAAAATACCCTGCGGTACAAAGATTAGCTATATTTTTTCCTCTTTCTCCAAATCTTTCTCGAATATCTCGTTTAAACTTGCTTACTTCTCCTCCGCAAATGAATATATGCCTAAGAAAAAGGGAAGTTTCAAGTGCTTCATAGTCCGTTATTGAAATTATATTTTTAAAAAATTCAAGTATCGAGTTGTATTCTTTTTTATTTTTGAAATCGTTGAGACGATAGAGTAGCTTTGAAGTATTACGTTCTAAAAATGTGTTGCCCGCACTAATATTTTCTTTAACTATTTCTTTAATTTTCTCTCGTTTGTCTATTGAAAGTCCGTCTAAAAATATGTCTAACCTTCCTTCATTCTTATCATAAAAATATTCTTTGTTATCAGAATTATGAGAATTTTTTGTTATATTTATATTGAAAAGTGGTGAATTCCATTCGAAGTTGATTATGCCCTTAAGTTTATCTAACCAGGTCATTTTATTTTTTAGAGAAACGCATCATTGAAACCAGATCGTTCTTTATAAAAACCTCTGAACCTTTTTTTAAACCGCCAAACTCTTTTTTGCTTATTTCTTCGCCGTCAAAAGTGATAACTCTTTGCGAGGGATTAAATTTTTCTATAATAAATCCTTCGTCGTCTACCGCTTTATCTATGAAATCGAGTATCTCTTCTTTAGCAGAATCGTCAAATACTAAAATCGGCATTGTTTGTGCTTCCATCTTTTTAACCTATTTGATGTAATCTGAGTATATATTTAAAGTTTTGTTTTCGGTATATATCTTGTCAAGAAGAAGATTATCCTTTAAATCCATGCTCTATAGCCTCATTTAGAATATTAAAATAGATACTTCCGCCGAAAAAGATAATATTATTCTTGGCAATTTCTTTTCCATAGTTAAATTCTTTATTTGTGAGCATTTCTGTAAATTGTTTTCTTGTGAATATATATGGATGTACTTGGGGAATGCTTAAGTTACTCTCTAGTTTAATTTCTGCCATAATTGACTGAGGATTTACTTTGTCATCGCAGATAATTGCAATATCTAAGTCTGATTTTTTTGTTTGAGTTTTGTTTGCATAACTTCCAGTAACAATTAAAATAAAAAAGGAGGTTATTTTTCCTATTTTTTCAGCAAGTTTATTGATTATGTCTTGGGGAATATGCGAAGATTGCCAAGCGAGATATTCGCTTAAATTACCTAAATAAGACTGAGTTTGTAAGCCCGAAATAGTTAATTCGTAAAGAATAGATTTTCCTACTCTCTCGGTTTGAATAATCTTTTCATTTGTTAGATGGTTTAGTGCTCGATAGATATAGCTTTTAGACTTCTTGCCTGAAATCTTTTGAATTTCTGAATAGGTAAGTTTCTTCCAAGGTTTTTGGAGGAAGGATGTACTTATTTTGTGTTCTTCGTTTAGGAGGGTCATTTTTATTAGTTCTGTTTATATTCTTTAGTCCTATTTATGGGTATATGTAGTCCTATTTTTAGAACTATTTAAATGTTTCGTTGAGACTGGAGGTTCAGGATGTTTTTAAAGAGTAGGAGTAGAAAACGATGCTAAAAAAATTTGAATATTATTGACTTTACAAAAAGTTATTCGGTTAAGTGGCGTAACTCGCAAAAAATTTTTAAAATTTTTATTATTGGCATTTAAACTAAGCGAATAAATTCTTTTTTAACTTCTTGCCAGGTTTGAAGATTAATTCTCGCAAGACTTTTTATGATAATACTTTTATTTATAGTAAATAACTTATTAACTTTAATTCTGCTTCTTTTAGGAATAACTCCTTTTTGTAAATTTTCATTTTCAATTAAAATTCCGTATTTTGAGTCCTTTAAATTAGAGGTTATTCCGCAAGTGATTATGTCTTCTGAATTTAGATTATCTTCTTTTTTTGATAAAACAAGAACAGGTCTTTGTCTTATACTACTTAAGTCTGAAAATGGAAAAGGAACTATTAGAATTTCGCCTTGTTCATACATTGTCCCAAACCTCATCCTCTTTGTTGCCCCATAATTTTTTAGCTACTTTTTCCGAATGCTTAAGCAAATCTGAAAAATCTTCTTTTTTTATCTTTTTAATTATTAGTGCATTATTATTTTTAGTCATTAACAATTCGTCGCCATATTTAATTTGAAGTGCTTCTCTCATACCTACCGGCAAGGAAATTTGCCCTTTATCCGTTACTTTGATTATTTTTATGTCCATGGAAAAGTAAGAATTTCCTTACTTATATATTTTTCTATTAATGAAATTTATAGGTATTGTAAAAAGTTATTAGGTTAAGTGGCGTAACTCGCAAAAAATTTTTAAAATTTTTTAGGTTTTTTAAGGTTTAAGCTTTGGCAATTTTCCAAAAAGCATTGAAATATGACTTAAACCCATTAGTTACTTCTTTGTTTTCTATTAATATGCCTACTGCATCTTTTGCTAGGAAGAAAATAAATGATTTATTCTTATAAAATAAAATAATAGTATTGCTCATTAGATATTGTGGAAGAAAACGAATTTCGGAGTTTGAATGAATAGTCTTTACAAGAAAGTCTTTTGAATCATGATTAACTAGCATTTTTACTTTAATGCCCCTTTTTGCTCTTTGTCTGTGAAAATTCTCAAAGAACTCAGTTATTCCTGAAATACTGTCTCCATAGTTTACTCCGATAACATAATACTCTTCTCCTGAATTTAGTTCTTCGAGTATATTTTTATAAAAGTTTTTTATTGCATTAACTCCTTCATAGAGAAATGCTTTTGTATCTTCTTTATTAGTTTGATTTTCTAAAGAGGGAATTATCTTTTCTAGGGCTAGCTTTTGTTCTTCAAATTTAGATGTGCGTTCGTTAAAGAAATCCAATATTCTTCTTGGTTCCATTGCCTTAAAATGTCTTTTTTTATCTTTAATCACATAACCTACAAGTCCTTTCTTTTGTAATTTATCCGCGATTTCATAAACTTTGGAAGAAGAGACTTGAGATTCTTTGGCTAGTTGGCTTTTTTTGGCTTCTCCAAGTCTTAAAAGTGCAAGATAAACCTTTATCTCTCCTTCGCTAAGACCTATTTGATGTAATATTTGTTTATCCATAATATTACTAATTTCTGAAGATTATAAATATTACTATTTTAAGCCCCCTAGGGGGGCGCTTATTCTTATAAAGTGGAGGGTTGCTACTTTCTTATGACAAAACAAACGCAAGAATTCGTAATGCAAATAAAACGATGTGTCCCACAAGCAAGAGCAAGAATTGTTAACGCTATTGAAATGGAAAAAGCTGAAGAAGCAAAGAAAGAATGTGCAGAAAGAATTATGCTCTCAAAAGTTCGAAAAGAGGTCGTAGAATTCATTTACGAATTTAATACGGCACTTTGGCCGGTAGTAAGACCTTTACTAAAGGAATCAGGTCTTGCTTATTTTCCCATTTCGGATGGAAACATAAAGATTGGTACTGATTCTTGGTATCCTGGCTATTCAGTAGTATTTGGAGAAAAACCAAAAATTACTCTTCCTCCAATTAGTGTTGAACATAGACGGGATCACATTGAAGAAATGTTTGATATAGGAAAAGGGCTACGTAGATGGAAACCTGATAAAGATATGTCTTATCTTTGCATAGATTTGGCGAAAGATGCTATATCTTATGCCGAAGAAGGCGAAAGTCCAATTAAAGCTTATAAAAGAAATGTAGAAGATGACTTCAAGTATGCATTAGATTTCTTAATTGAATCAATTGAATATGAAAAAAGGGAAGCAAGGAGATAATTGAAAATGACTCTTATTGATAAAGATGTTCCAGATATGACTGAAGCGCAGAAACAAATAGTTTTAACTCAATGGAAAAAACATCAGCATGAAGATTTTGAAGTAGATTATGACGTTAGTGGAGAAAAAGATATACTCTCGGGTTTTAAATTAAAAAAGGGGGTTTGGAATCCATTCTTGGCTTCGGGAAGATTTCATGCAAGATATTTATTTTATCACAATTCAGAATATTGTGGAAAGACAGTAATTGAAATTGGTTCTGGAACTGGAATTATGGGAATTGTTATGGCTAAGTATGGGGCAAAAAAAGTGATTATGTCTGATATATCTCCTGTTGCAGTTGAAAATTCTAGAGAAAATGTGATAAAATATGGGCTTGAAAACAAGGTTGAAGTTGTGCAAGGAGATTTATTTGAAAATATTCATGAAAAAGCGGATTTAATCACTTGGATGATTCCTTTCTTTTCTGGAAATCCTCCTGAAGGAGATACAATTTCTGCAAGTATGATTATGCCCCCAGAATTATTTGAAAGATTTCTTAAGGAAGCACCAAACTATCTAAATAAGAGAGGGATATTAATTATTCCATCTTTTAGTTTGGGAGGAGATTTAACAAATCCTGAAATCATAGGAAAGAAATTTGGATATGACGTTAAGACAACATGGGCACATAATTCTATTAATGGAATTCAAAGAGGAATGATTTATATGCACGAGCTTAGATTGAAATAAAAAATGCGGGAGCGAGGATTTGAACCTCGGTAGGCACTAAGCCACAGGATTTCTCATTTTGGATTTACTCCAAGTGAAAATCTTTCTAACGAAAGACGGACATCTTAAGTCCTGCCCTTTTAACCACTCAGGCACCCCCGCATTATTAGAGCTAAAAGTAGAGGTGTTTTAAATCTTATTGTTGTTAAGAAATATATATTTAATCTTCAGAATCTAGCTTATTTACAATAGAGCCACTTTCTCTATTGACTTGTTGAATGATATCTTCATCTGTTGCTCTTGGATCAAGGTTCTTGAATTTGAGGGCATGTGCTGCTCCAGAGATTAAAGCCAATTTCAACTTCTTTCTTATGTCTGCCATGTTTTATTTTGAATATTAGCATTTAAAAGCATTATGGCAGTTGAGTGTTAAATCAATTTTATTGAATAATTTCTCGTCGAGAAGAGATAAACAGAACATACAAACATTTAAATGAGCTCTTAGAAAGACCTCGGAGAAGTTTAGGGTTTGTGTTTTGTAACACAAACATTTAAATAAAAAGTTCGTTTTAAAAAAAGGTAAAAAGATGGATACATTAGATAAATTAAAGACTGAATTGAAGATGAGAGGATTTTCTCCACTTACTGTTAGGAACTATTCTTTTTTTGTTAATAAGTTTTTAATTGGAAATCCTGGAAAAAAACATGAAGAACTGACGCAGGATGATGCTAAAGTATATTTGTCTGGACTTTTTGATACTAAATCTAAGAATACTATAATGCTTGCAGCTGCATCTTTGAAATTTTATTTTGTAGAGATATTGAAAAAAGAATTTAGTGAAATAAGACTGCCTAAGAAAGATAGAAAATTACCAGAAGTCCTGAGTAAAGAAGAAGTTAAGAAATTAATTGATTCCTGTGACACTGAAAAGTCTAAGTTGATGATTTCTCTTTTATATTCTGCAGGACTTAGAGTTTCTGAATTGGTGAATTTGAAAGTTGGAGATGTTAATTTTAATGAAAATACTGGGTGGGTTAGAAAAGGAAAAGGAAGTAAAGACAGAGTATTTACATTGTCACATGGGCTTGGACAAAATTTGAAAGAATATCTTAATGGAAGAGAATATCAATATGTTTTCTCAAAGAGTAAGCCTTTGACGACGAGAAATATTCAAAAAATAATTAAAGGTTTACGTGAAAGTGCTGGAATAAATAAGAAGGTAACTCCTCATACATTAAGGCATAGTTTTGCTACACATTTGATGGAGCAAGGAACTGATATTAGAATGATTCAGGTACTGTTAGGTCACTCTTCACTTAATACTACTCAATTGTACGCTCATGTGTCGACTGATCAGATAAAGAAAGTTGCTAATCCTTTAGATAGTTTGTAAGAATCAAAAGCACGATGTGCTAGATATATCTTAATAAGCACTCGTGCTTTGGATGCTCACGAACGCCTCGGCTTAAAAGCCGAGGTTAGAACGTTCGTGACATCTCAGTTCGAGCAATTAAAATAGTTTAACTAACGGAGTTATGGAAAAAGGAATATCTGGGTTCTGTGAATCAATTATTAAATAACTTGGAGTGTCTGCTCGGTACATAACTGTTCCGTCAACTAAAACATGAAAATGCGGCCTAAAATCCCCTAAATCCTCGCATTCCCTTCGAACCAGAATAGATATTAATGACTCTGGAAATTTTTTGTTTACTAATTCCGTAGAGAGAGATTGTAGTTCTGCTGTTGAATATGGTCTATAGATTGCTCGCTCAGGAGTTTCTGTTAATTCTCCTATGGAAATACTTACTCCTGGACTTTTATATGTATAAAATGAAAGGTTTAATGCCAAAGGACCATCTTTAGGAAACGGTCTTATAGGTACATCTAATCTTAAATCTATAGCCACATTCCTTGCATTTATTTGAGCAAGACGTTGAGGTAAGGTTGCAAGAAGATGTCTTGATTGGGGAGTATAATCGTTTGTCATAAGAATAAATAAATTTTTATTTCAATTTTAATCAAAAATTAGTATATAAATATATATGACTTGTAGAATATAAAATATTTAAAATATAAATATGCAAGAAAATATATGACAATTGAACCTATTGAAGAGGTTAAGCGAAGAAGGCAAGAAACCTATGCTGAATTTTTAAGGCAAGGATATGAATTCTGGGAAAATTGCCCAAGAAATAAACAAGCAGTTAGGGCTGCCTGCGAAACTCTAAATGAAAAGGGATATTATGTAGGAATTCATCAAACTGCCTTTTGGCAGTTATATGATGCAATCAATCCGGAGAGGGTTGCTATTTTGAGAAAGAAGAAAGATTAGATATTTTCATCGATAAAATTCTTTAATTCGATTAAATCTTGCTTATCCTTATTATAATGATATGTCAATATTCTGTTTAATCGTGCACTTTTTACTGCTACTTCATTATGCTCAAAATAAATAACTTCCTCGGGGTTTAATTTGAAATGTTTAAGCATTACTTGATAATAATTTGGATCAGTCTTATCAGGTTTATGATTTAGTGTGAAAACTGCATAGGGCATATCTGCTAACCCAAAATTATTAATCTCTTCATCATTAGCATTAGTTAAAATTATTTTCTTATTGGGATAAGTTTCAAGAAGAGAATACATTTCTTCAAAAATTCCCTTCCCCTTAATTACAAATGTATTAATTGCGTCTACCAAAATTACTTTCATGAGAATAAAGAATAATTATCTGTATGACTTCTGTCTCTTTGCTCTTGGTGCAGAGTCTCCAGGCTTTGAAGCTTCTTTTCTTCTTGCGTCTTCTACAACCATGTTTCTGTCATAGGCAATGAATGCTTTCTTAAGAGTTTCAGAACCTGTTAATTTGATTAGAGAACATGCAATTGTTAATCTTGCTGCTTGAATTTGAGATTCTTTTCCTCCACCATGCACATTGACAATAAAATCATGAGTTAGAGGTTCGCCCATTTCATGTTCAAAGATTCTAAGAGGCTCGGATAATGCTAATTTGTGGAATAGATTAAGAAGTTGATAGGAAGTTCCATTAAATACGATGTTTCCTTTTCCAGGTCTAAGTCTAAGTTTTGCAACTGCAGTTTTTCTTTTTCCTGAGAATATTTGTTTTTCAATTGGCATTATCATTTTATAATTCCTTTACCAGTTCTTTCATGGTCATTTTATTTCCTTTAAGCTTGTGCTCGAATGTGACTTTCTTTGATGAAGTGTATTCTGCAGGAGTTTGGTTGTAACAAATAATTCTTTTCAATGCGGCTGCTCCTCTGCCTTGCTTGTATGAAAGCATTCCTCTTACGGTTCTTTTTACTAATCTTTCTGGGCTTCTCTTGATAAAGAATGGGCCCTTAAGGCTGTGCCCGCCTCTATAAACGGTTGTTTTGTATTCTTCAATAATCATTCTTCTGTTTCCAGAGATTATCATGTTTTCGCAGTTTACTATAACTACATCTCTACCTAATAGAGATTGTTTTGCTGCATAACTACATAATCTTCCAAGAATTGCATTTGTTGCATCAATTACTAATTTATCCATTTTGAGCTCCGACAATTACTTTTAATCCTTCAGCTTTAGGATTTACTTTTATTTCTTCTGCGATTGAGACATATTCCGACTTTGATTCTTTCAATTTTGCTTTTGCTGAAGCTGAAATTCCAAGAGCGCAGATTCTTACTTTATGAGTTAGATTTCCAGAAGAAAGAACTTTTCCAGGAATAATTACTGTATCGCCTGCTTTTGTTTGTTCGCTTATGGAGCTTAGATTTATTGATACTTGGCTTCTTGTAGGGCCTGAAAGCATATGAGAATATTGAACCCAGTTTTTTTGCTTTCTTGCTAATTGTAACATGTTTAAGAATGAAGGATTTGTTTTTCTAACTATCTTGCTCTTGATATGTCTTATGCTGTATGAACGTCTTTTAGCTCCGATTGCCATAAATATTGGTTACGCCGAGGGTATTTAAATGTTATTGAGGGAAAAGGTTTTTATACCTTAATGTGTATGAGTGTGTTATGCTACAACCTTAAGAAAAAATTCTAGGAGTCCAAATATGAAAACAAACAAAGTAAGGGTAAATATCACAGTTGATAATGAAACGTTGGAGAAAGCGAAGAAAAAATTGAATTTATTTGGTGGAAAGCTAAGCACGTTATTTGATGCTTATCTTCGTGATTTCGTTAAGGGGATTGATAAGGATTTTGGAGAAGAGCAGAAAGCGATGAGCGATAGATTGAAGGATTTGGAAGAGAGAATAAAAAAATTGGAGAGGAAATAATTACTTAAAAATAAATTTGTATTGATTAGATGCTTTTTGAAATAAATATAACCCTAATATAAATAAGACTAAAAATATTACAATTGCAATTAATCTTGCAAAAGGAAAACTTTCGCTGCCTATAGTTATTGCAATTATAAAGCTGAAAAATATCAAAAATATTGCTAATGCTCCGAGCCCGAGACAACTTACAAATTTTTTTAAACTCATAATTAATAAGGAATAATTTAGTTTTTATATTTTACCTTTTTAGAAAATTATAACTTCCATCTGTTTTTGCTTTTACTTGTATAAACTTTAGGTCTGCCTAAAGGTCTAAGATTTGGGTTTTTCTTTCTTGTTCCTAATAGCTTTCTCATAAATAATATAATGGTAATAAGTTATTAAATATATCTTAAGCGTTGCCTTTTTTGGAGTTATATATAACCTAGATTGAGAATGTGGAAATTAATCTTCGGTTTCTAAATAGGATTCTTTCTTTTCTGGATAAAAGAAGAACTTAAATTTTCCAGCAATCAAGAAATCTATTCCTAATATTGTTGGGGGCGGGGTTCCACTTAATGATTTTACTGGGACTTGAACTGGAATTTTTATAATTTTTTCGCCTATTTTTAATTCTGCTTCTGGTAATTGCCTAGTTTTTATGTTTGCTCCACCAAGATTAACTTCTCTTTCTGCACCAATAAGTTTTTGCATTTGTAATTGAGAGATTCTCATTCTTTGTACATCTCCCCATCCCAGAATTGTTGTTGGGCTTCCAGTATCAATTATGCTGTTTACAAATCCAAATATTTTTGGAGACTCAGATTTGATACAAACTGTTAGCATTGGACGAAGGCCCCCTGCAAAAAACTCAACACGGACAGGAATTCTCATTTAATACAAAACTATAGTTCCTTCAGGATAAATATATTCGATTACAATATATGCAGGATTTTTACCCTTGCTCTCTACTTTTTTAATAACTACCTCAAAATTTTCACCTGAAGCTATAACCTCCTTATTACTTATGGCGACAAATTTGCCAGTAAGCTTCATCTTTCTTAAGAAGTTGATATTTTCATAGAACCATCTACTATCTTCTTCAAATTCATTAATTTCTTGAGACAATTGAGCATCTGAATTACTCATAAATTTGTCAAATATTTTAAGTATTTAAAACTTACTTTTGTGATTATGAAATGCGAGGGCTAGGTGCTCACAGACTTTGTCCGTGGCAACTCTCGTGAAGTATTCACTCGAGTATTCGAAGTTCTAATCTAGTTCTAAGAAAAGTGCGAGTAAACATAACGGTAGATAGCGAGACGCTTGAAAAGGCGAAGAAGAAATTGAATTTGTTTGGTGGAAAGCTAAGCACTTTATTTGATGCTTATCTTAGAGATTTTGTTAAAGGGATTGATAAGGATTTTGGTGAGGAACAAAAGGCATTGCAGGATAGGTTGAAAGATTTGGAAGAGAGAATAAAGAAGCTTGAGAAGTCTGCATAAGAATTACAAAGAATGTAGTTCTTGGCTCTTTCTTGCTGAAAACTTTGCTAATCTATGAAATTCGTAGTATCCTACAATTTTAAATTTATTATTTCTTCATCTACAAACTTTTCAGCTTCATTTAAGGAAAAAATAACATCAAAATATTTTTTGTCTTTTTTCTTTTCTATGAATTCTAATGCTTGAAGTTTCATTATCTGCTTATCTTCTTCATTCCAATGATAACTTTTAGCGTCTTTCATTGCCGAATCCCGATATTCAATTTCTTCGTTCTGTAAATGACTCGTTGACTCTGGCCTATTTGTGTGTTTAATCAAGAGTTTGTGTAACACTACATTGCCTATTCGTTTACCTAAATTTTTTATAACACTATTTTTTCCCATTTGGCTCCTTTTATTTCGTCGTCTGTTTTTTCTGATAATTCTTGAGTATATTGCAAAGCTAATTTTTTCTCTATTTTTGATGCAGTATTGTTTTTTAGCTTATTAAGCAAATTACTGCCAAATTCGTTGTTGAGACTTTCTTTTAAAATCTCATTGTTTATTATTTTGTTTAATAACAGTTTAACTAATATTACATTCCTCAATGATTGATATATCTCATTGCCGTTAGATGCTTCATCACCAATATCACTCCAATCGAGCTTCATCCGTAAATCTAATTTAGATAGCTGAATCTTTGAAGAGAGATTTACTCTTCCATGAATTATTTTACAATCTTTAAGTTGATATATTAAAGAAGGACTATGAGGATACTCTTGATAAAATGAATCGATATCTATAATCTGAATATCCATATTTAAATTAACTTTTTTAGCTAGATCCTTCAAATTCGTAATTAAATCATATTTGTCGCCTAAATTTTTCCATATTCTTTTCTTTGTTAAAATTAATAAATCTAAATCATTATACCGTTTATAATTTGTTTGAATAGCTGAACCATATATTAATATTGCTTTTATCTCTTTTAGGTTTCCCAAAATAACTTTTTTTATATTATTTTCAATAGGTTTAATTTTCTGATTATATTCTAATTTGTTTAGAAGAGAGATTGCATTTATTTTGCTTATTCCTTTTAATTTTGGTCTGATAATCTTACTTAAGATATTTGATTCATTCTGAGTTAAACTAAGCCCTTTCAATTTTTTGTCTATTATTTCATTTTCTCTTGTCGTAATTAAGCTATAATTTATCATATAATATGTTTTAGTATTAAGTGATATTTAAATCTTTTGGTAATCCTGATAAAATTATGCTAGTAATTTAGAATGTCCCAAGGAGTATACCTGTTCAATACCTTCCTAATTTCAGTCTATCCAATATGTATGGCAGATTATACACTTTTTGTAGATTTTTGTATATTATAATATACACTTAGACTAACGTATAAAATGTTAAGATGTAGTTTATACTGTATGCGGGGACTAAAGACAGATGCGTGAGTGCAGAATGGTGTGATGTGCTATTTCTTTGCAATTTTCCAGATCATATCAAAGTAATTAATATATTTTTTTACCATTTCTTTATCTTTCATTACAAAGATAACTGCACTTTTGTTTGTTATATGCCCAGTAATAACATAATCTTTAGCAATTTCTGTCCAAACAGGCGAAATAACTTGAGCAGGAAGATATTTTACTTTTGTTAGAGGCATTTTTCTTCTTATTTCTCCATATTCTTTAGCATCGGCGTTATAAATATATTTACAATAAACTTCTTTTTTTATCCTTCTTTTATGCCAGTCTAAAAGATATCCTTCAAACATCTCATTACCTATTTTTGGTGCTCCAATAATATAATGAGTTTCTCCCTTTTCTAATGCCTTTAATGTTTTTTCATATAATATTTTAATTCCATTTAATCCTTCATATACGAAAGACTCAATTTCAGGTTCTTTTTCAGTTTTTATCTGGTTTAAATGAGGTATTAATTTATCTACTTCGAGTATTTGTTTGTCTATATACTCTTTTTTACTTTCCAAAAAGACTTTTATGCTTTCAGGATTTTCTGCTTTGAAGTGCTTTCGACCATTTTTGAAGGTGTAACTTACTAATCCTTTCTTAATTAATTTGTCAAGAAATTCGTAAGTTTTTGAAGCAGGCACACCTGATTCTCGCATTATTTTTGTAGTTGAGTTCTCGCCAATTTTAAGAAGTGCTAAATATAATCTTTCTTCTGTTTTTGTTAATCCAATTTGCTCAAATAAAAGTTTATCCATATTTTATAGAACTTGTTGGGGTTTTAAAACTTAACTCCTTTAGGGAGTAAAGATATTATAAATACTACATTTTAAGGTCAATTTTAATGAGAAAAGAAAAATGAAAAGAAAAACACAACAAATAATTGGAGCAGGTTTAGTTATAGGAGGAGTAATAACCTGTGGAGAATTTTTTAGGGAGCTTTTGGCATCTAATAATTTAGAATATGACACTTTAAGAAGAGATAGAATACAAATTTTAGATCAGAGATATCCTGAACGTAGAAAGTATCTTGAGGAGGTTTGTCGTGTTGAATTTCTTCCCAAAGAAGAAATTATTGACAACTTGAGAAGAGATAGAGATTTTCAAAGTAGATATCTTATTGCTAGAGAATATGTTCAGAAATTGGATAATGATGCGGATCTTAAAAAATTATCCAAAAAAGAAATTGATTTAGCGAGGAAATATAGTCCTTTAGCAAATCATACTTATGGGCCTCTAGTTTATATATTAGGGATGTTAGGCGTAGTAGTAGGTGGAGGGATGGTTATTACATCAAACACTGAACTTCAAAAGAAGTTAGAAACTCTGAAATAATATATAAAAATAATAAAAATTGTGTAATATTCTTGTTATATTAGTCTGTTCTGAGATGAATCGTGTAATTAATTCATTGACAGATGGTGTTGATGGATTTTTGCCAGTTCACTGATTGAGTACTTGAATCCCTTCAAGATGCAGTAAAGCATGAATGCGGGAACTAGGATTCGAACCTAGGAAAGCACTAAGCTACGTCGGCCTTAACGACGTCCATTTGACCGCTCTGGCATTCCCGCTTCTAAAATGCAAAAGATGGGGCTATAAAAATATGTTGTTTTGATAATCTTGCTAGATAACTTTCAATAACTCTGAAATTATCGTATATAGTAGTTTATATTTTATTGTCCTTAAAATATTTTCTCCTTCTTTGTCAGATTAACCAAACTTCCAGCAAAAAATTACTAAAATTATGTTACCTAGGCTAATTATCTCATTAAAAATTACAAGTGTCAAAATAAATTGAGTAATAAATTTCTAATATTTTCGTGTACCAAACTCCCGAGGTGTTAAAATTTGGATTATGCTTGCATAAGAAAATATGCAAAGAGGCTTATTCTCATTTCTTCAAATTGATAATTTATTCTGGTTCTATCTGCTCGAGTTAGAGATGCCTGCATAGCTTTTCTCCCATCCATTCCGTCTATGACTTTTTCTAAACTTCCTAGAAAGCCTATGCCTTCAGTTAATCAAGATTGCCAATATTGACAGAGAGTATTTCCGTCGTGTAATGGACATACTGGTTTTCTTAGATAATAAGAAGCAATTTGATTAAATTTAATCCAATCAGTTTGGGCTAAAATTCTTTGTATGTCTTGTTCTGAGGGAACACTCATGGTTAGGAGATATGAAATAAGTATTTAAGGATTTATATCAAAGTTTACCAGCTAGCTTCGTATCCAGCCATAAATCTTTTTCTTAATTCTCCAATAATCATTTCGTTTTCTTGCTCTAATTGAGGCAGAGATAATCGCACATCTGCCTCGTAAGAAGAATCTCTATATGAATCTGAGTCAGAGAGATATGCTTGCATTAACTTAATAAGATGAGTGTTTGAAGAATGAATTCTAACTTCCATTTGAAAAACAAAGTCTACGCTTTCTCTAGAGAGTTTGAATAAATCTTCTATTCCTAATTCTCCTACTTGCGTGGGAGTTGGATTAAAGTCTTGTTCTTCATATGCTCTTTTAAGAAATTTATTTGCATTTCCTTCTTGTTCTATTAATTTTTGTAGATTAACCATAGTATTTTATGAAATTGTTTAATGTGAAAAATAGAATTACTTAATTGCTTTTTCGAATTCTTTCAAATTGTCTTCAAGTGCTTCGATGGCTTTTGTGAAAATGTCTTGAGCAGGCATGTTACCATAGGATTCAATTATAAATAAAATTTCATTGCTATCGGTGATTGCTTTTTCATCAATTTTTACGATTGCAGATGCTTCTGCTTCATTCAAATCGCATAACCAAGATGAACCTTTCTTTTCTGGTTTGATTGCTCCGAATTTAGATTTTTGAATTATGGCATCTACTTCAGGAGAAGATTTTACATTCAGAATATGTCTATAATAACAAAGTCCTGGAATAAATTTAGCGTGATTAATTCCTAAACCAAGAATTGCAGTAGCAACTAATTCTAATTTATGTCCGTCTCCAAGAACGGTGATAGGTATTTTATCAAAAACTAAATCTGCTGAACCTTCCAAGTCGCCTGAATAAACAGTGCATGGACCAACTTTAGATAATTTGAAATCAATCTTAGTTTTAGAGGACATTGATTTTTCAGTCTTTATTGGAATAAGTCCAATTCTGTGAGCAACAATCTCATCATAAAGTGCTGAATCATTCTTGTACATTTCAATATCTTCAATTGCTAAAGTTGGAACTTCAGCTACTGAACGTCTGATTGCGTTGGCAAGAGATTCATTTGCAGGAATTCTTAAGATAAGTTTTTCAGGGGTTTTTAATATTGTTGCCATGTTAGATAGTAAAAAGGATGGTTTTTAAAGCTTTTTACGAAGTCCAGTAGATGAGCTTTTCCTAGTACAGGCTCATCTATAATTAATAATTCCAAGATT
>JBBSYD010000015.1:0-5288 GCA_038045425.1 Nanobdellota archaeon
TATTTGCATTTAATGATCTAGATTTCTATTCAAAAATCTATTTGGGATGTAGCCAGTAAATCCAGTGATAATATAAACTGGTTGGAGAAGATGAAGCATAAATATCCAATCTAGTGCTGATTGAAAAGTTGCTCCAAATAGTCCTATAAGAAGTATCCATACAAGATGGATTCCTCCCGCAAGTACTCCTAATGTTATGGAGAATTCGACTACCTTTCTTTAGAATTCTCCAGACAGAGAATTTGGAACAAAAAACAGACTAATTATCCAAATTCTCTGTAATCCTAATTGTTTTGGTGAAATTTTATCTGCCATTTTTTAAAACCTCCTTTCACTAATGGATAATATAGATTGAAATTTATAAGTCTTTGGCTTGTAGTGTATGCCTTCCGTCGATTAACATATTTTGTTTAGCTTCGAGAATTAAAGAGAGAGTAGTATTTATTATAGAATTCTCAAGCTTATCTGATGCTTCTAAACTTATTCTTGAAATTCCCTTTTGTTTTAATATACGGAAAAGTGCTTCTTTATTTATTAATTTTATTTTTTTGGAGCTCATGGTTTAATGAATTAAAATATATGATTTTTTGTATTTTATTGAAAAGTTTTCAAATAGTTTATCAAATAAATAGTCTGAGTCTATTGGAAGAATGAAAACTTGATTTGCTAACCATTCTCCTTTATTTTCCTCAACAAGCCCCTTTGAGCCATTCTTTCCCCTTAGAATATTTACAAATTGAACTTTCTTGGATGCTGGCAAATTAGATAAGGAATAGGAAAATAATGACTTTGATTTGAATCTGAAAATTTCGGAAAAAAAGCAATTATGTTTTAAGCTATAACCCTCTCGAATAAGAGTTGAAGATAAGGTTAAACTGCCTGAAAGAAATTCGTTTGGCGAAATTAAACTTATGTGATATCCTTCTTTTTCTTCAAATTCTTGTTTTTCTGAAATTATGGCTATGTCTATATCTTGAGGTGTGGCTTTTCCTTTAATAAGTGAGCCAAATACAATTATATCTTGGATCTCCTTGTCTTTCAAAATCTTTGAAAATTCATTTTTTATTTTTAATAATTGTTCTGTATTCTTCAATAGTTCTTTCATTAATGTATTATATCTAAATGGCGTATTTAATCTTTTTGGTTAATGCATTAATAACTGGGAAGAAGTTCGTAGAATTACTCAAAGCAAACAATACGCAAGATTTATAAGGTTTTTTACATAGTAATAAATGCACCAATCGCCAGGAAATTCGTCCAATGCTAATTGGGGGGATTGAATGGGTTTGCGGTCTAACGACCCCTTGGTGTAACTTTACTTTCCTTTTATAAGAAACTTTTCTATATCTTCCAGTTTGATGTCGACGTAGGTATTTAGCAAATTTTTGCTATCTCTTCTCATCATATTAGAATAAATATGTGCATTAGATGTGGAAGCTAATCTTTGAAATAAAGGTTTTCCTAACTTGATTCCTAAATTGTCTCCGAGGAGATACTTCAAATTTTGAGCAACTTCATTATTTCTTCCTTTGAAATCTCTACAGATTGTCAAAGATAAAAACTCTGGTTTTTCTATAGATTTAAATAAATAATATAAAATTATAGAGTATACCCGTACTTTAAATATTCCCCTTTTTGTTTCATACTTATCATATTCGTAACGATATTTATTTGCTTTCCAATTATATACTAAAGAATTAGCTAATTCATTTGCGAATTTAAAACCCTTGATTATGTTGCCGTTATCTTGGGCTATGCAAATTACATAGGAATCATTAAATATATCATAACCACTTACATCTATTTCAAATTTCATTTCTTTGTCGGGTAAGTTTAAGTTATAAATATTATTGTTAAGAGATTTTGTATAATTTTTTATAAGTCTTTGGCTTGAAGTGTTCTTCGTCCATTTAACTTTGCACGATTTGCTGCTTCTTCGAGAAGTTTTAGAACTTTATTATTAAGTGCTTCTGGAACATCTCCAGATACTTGTAACTCTGGAACTACCTCTTTTATTTTACTTTTTACTATTAGGTCTGTCATTTTTTCTTTTTTGAAGGTTTAGATTCTTTTTTTGATTGTTTATTGTCTAAAAAACCGCTAAAAAGATTAAATGAGTTTGTTAAAGAATCTACTTTCTTTTTGTTTCCAAATATGAGAACCCCTAAGTATTCAATATCACTATAACTTTTATTAGAAGTTACATCAATAACTTTCTTATCATTTGTTGTTGAAATCATTTCCCTCGTGAACTCGGCAATTTCTAATCCTTCTTTCTGTGCAGCGGTTACTAATTCTCTTAAATCTTGATTGTTACTTGATTCTTTAATCATAATTGCATGTTGAATATTAAGATTAATATTGTAATTATCATTTGTAGTTATTTTATCTTGATAAAATAACTTTCTTCCTTCTCTGGCTCCAAATGCCGCATTTAAATGAGCAATGGTGTTCATTTGTTCCCAGGGCTCAAGATTCAAACCATTGTTAATTATTGCTACTGCGATTTTTGTTTCTTGAGACTTTCCTACTTTAGATTCTTCTTGCTTTTCTTTTATCGGAGCAGATTGAGGAACGAGAGGTTTCATGAAGGGGAATGCAATTACATCTCTAATAGAAACCGAATTAGTTAAAAGCATTATAAGACGATCTACACCTAACCCTAATCCTGAGGTTGGAGGCATGCCTACTTCTAGGGCGTTTACAAAGTCCTCATCGTATGGTGCAGCTTCTTCATCTCCTCTGTCCATAAATGCTGACTGTTCAGTCAGAACTTTTTTCAGTTCTATTGGCTCATTTAGTTCGGAATAATTATTACCCATTTCCCAGCCATTGATAATTGGTTCAAATCTTTCAGTTAATTCTGGATGATTAGGCTTTTTCTTTGCTAAAGGAGAAGTGTCTGCAGGATAATCATAAACAATTGTTGGTTCAATAAGATTAGGTTGAACAAATGCTGAAAATATTTCTTCTATGGCCATTCCTCTTCTAAACTCCGTTTTCAATTTAAGATTTTTTTCTTGAACAAACTCTAAAAGCTCGTTATTAGACATTTTATCGACATCTAAATTGACAAATTTCTTTATTGCTTCTGACATAGTTATTCTTTTCCAAGGTCTTCGCAATTCAATTTCTTTACCTTGATAATTTATTTTTGTAGTCCCGAGAACTTTTTTTGCAGTATATTCTACCATTTCTTCGAATAAATCCATATTAGAAGTATAATTTACGTAAGCCCACATCGTTTCAAGAATTGTAAATTCCGGATTATGTGTTGCATCAATTCCTTCATTTCTAAATACCCTATTTAAAGTATAGATTTTGTCAAAACCACCAACAATTAATCTTTTTAGGTATAATTCATTAGAAATTGCAAGAAATACTTTCATCTTTAAACTATTTAGTTCTGTTATGAATGGTCGGGCAGCACCTCCCCCATAAAGGGGTTGAATCATAGGAGTATCAATTTCCAAAAATCCTTTAGAATTTAGAAATTCTCTTAATGAGTTCATTATCATTGTTCTTTGCTCAAAAACTTTTTTTACATCTTTATTCATAACTAAATCTAGATATCTTTTTCTATATCTCTCCTCTTTGTCTTCTAATCCATGCCATTTGTCTGGAAGTGGAAGAAGTGATTTTGATAATAGTTCTAAACTTGAAACTAAAACTGATAATTCCCCTCTTTTAGTTCTTAAAATAGTTCCTTTAGCTCCAATAAAATCTCCTTCATCGATATACTTCTTAAAGAATTCTTTTAATTTATCTGAAATCTCTCCTTCTTGAAGAGTTAATTGAATTTTACCATGCCCGTCATTAAGAGAAACAAAGCATATCTTTCCCATATCTCTTATTGTCATAACTCTCCCTGCAACCGCTACATGGTCCTTAGAATGTTCTTCATTTTTTAGAGAAAGATATTTTGATTGTAAGTCAACTGATTTAGATAAATTTGCATCATATTTTGTAGGATAAGGATTAATTCCTTGCTTTCTCAATTCATCTATCTTCTTTATCCTTTCTTTTACTATTTCGTCTTGACGTCCCATAATAAGAGGTATAAATTGAGGTTTAAATAGGTTTTTAGTCTAGGTGACTGAAATATTGTTGGGCGTGCTTATTAAATAATACATAGTATAATACTAATAAGTTGATGAATATGGTCACTAAATTAGGAAGAACTACTCCTCTAGTAACTCCGTAAACTCCAAAGGTAAACCAAACTATGGAAAATGAAATTATAACTACTTTAGTCCAGGTTCTTCCATTCCAGAGATGGAATCCTATGAATATTCTAATAAGCCCGAAGATAATTAGTGCAACTCCTGCTCCAATTAGTGCTGGACCAGCATAATCCATAAGCGCAGGAATTGATGAGTAACCTATTGAATCTAGTTGATTGGGATTAGTTTCCCCTGCCAGAATTAGTCTTGTGAAAGTGCTTAGAAGTTCTTGCTGTTGATTTATAGTTAAGCCGACTTTGATTAATCCAATTCCTAGGATGATGAAAACAAACGACATTATTAGGAGAAATAGGGCTATGAGCTTTACTCCTGTTGGAGGATTTTTACTCTCTTTTTTTAGCTTTCGCATAGATAATATACTAAGAACGTGTTTAAAAATGTGATTATTAGAAGTTCAAAATCTTGAATTCCTTGAAATCTTGGAGACGTTCTTCTTTTTCTTCCACGCTTCTTATTACTGCATATTTTGGACCCCTTTTGCACAAAGCAACCATTGAGTCTACGGCTTTTGATTCTCCTTCGAGGAATATTTCAACTCGCCCGTCTTCTCTTATTCTAAGAAAACCTTTTACTTCATAAGCAAGTGCGTTCTCTTTTATGAATTGCTTAAAAAATAAGCTTTGAAGGGAACCTTTAATGTATAATCGTATTGCTTTTTTCATATCTAATGTAGAAGAGGATGGTTAATAAGTTTTATTGTTGTATTTGCCCTTGAGTGGAATTGACGGCTATTGTTATTAATGCAAGACTATTCGGGGGGAGGGAGACGGCAGAAGTAATATTATAACTACTTATTAATGACAACTACCGAAAGGTTTAAATATGTAAAGATTGAGATTAAATTATGGAAAAAGTAGTACTTGGGTTAGAACCTACAAAAAGTGAAGCCAAATTCATAGTTGTCACGAATCCCGTATTAGATAAACAATTTCTTATAGGATTTGAGACTAAACAAGTTGGAGGACATACCGATTTATATTGTTTGCTAGAGAGAAGTTTGAATAATTCAATTTAAAATAAAAAATTATCAAACAAAATTTCAAA
>JBBSYD010000016.1:0-8191 GCA_038045425.1 Nanobdellota archaeon
AGATTTAGCTAACCTTTTTGGGCTCATACTGCCTAAAAACTTGGGAATTTAGGAAATTATAATAAATTCAAAATATAATAAATAATAACATAATTATCAGATAACAACTTTTAGTGGAGAAATTTTTTTAAGAAGAGTGAGTTCAGCGTCACATAAAGATGTCCCACTCCGAACCGCAGTGAGGATTTGCCCGCAGGCAAACCTCTTGGAGCGGGGAGCCTCATTTTATTTAATTATTTCCTAATTTCATCAATTGCCTTAGCAAGTTCAAAATCCTTCAAGCTTATTCCTCTTTCTTCATGAGTAGTTAGTGTTAGTCTAACATTCTTTTTATCAATCATAATATTAGGGTGGTGATTTATCCTCTCAGCAACTTCTGCAGTCTTATTAACAAACTCAATCGCTTCCTTAAAATTACTAAACTCAAATTCTTTCAATAAACACTCTCCGTCAATTCCCCAATTAGTTATCTGAGACATTTGTTGTTGTATCTTCATTAAAGGTAATGCCATAATTAATCTTAAGGTTCAAGGTTAATAATCCTTTCCTTATTTTATCAAGTTTTATATACAATCCTCTTTTTCTCCACTCATGAGTAAGAGCCAAGAATTAATTTGGGATGAGATTTATAAGGAGAACAAAGACAAATGGAAATTAGAAACTCCCCTTCCGAAAATCTTCAAGAATAAATCCGTGCTTGAACTTGGAGCAGGAAATGGCAAAACGCTCAAATCAATCATAGCTCAATCTCCCTTATCCATTTCAGCCATAGACTTTTCTCAGCAATCAATTACAATTTTAAAAAACAGATTTCCTAAAGTTAATTCAATAAAATCTGATATTCTAAGCATTCCCTTTCCAGATTCTTCTTTCGATATAGTTATATGCAGTTTTGTCCTTAACAATCTAACCTCTTCCGATTTGCCCAAAGCAGTCTCAGAAATCTCCCGAGTTCTAAACAAAAAGGGCAAAATACTTTTCGTAGACTTTGCACAAGGAGACTATCGTCTAAAAGAAAGAAGACAAGACGGATTAAGCATTAATGGCTTTTCAATTCCTCAAATAAAAAAACTCTTCTCAAAATTTTCAATTCAAAAATTAAGATTAGATGTCACAAACCCCATACGTGCCAATCCAGAACTGGAAAGAAAAAGAATATTTATGCTAGCGCATAAAAATTAACTAAACTTTGCCAATTCAACCAACCAGCAATAATTATCCAAATTAAATAAGGTAAAAGTATCCAACTCGCTTTCCTACTAACTCTCCAAGCAACAACCATCATTCCAATTACACTTAATCCTACAATAATTATATCTACAAATCCAAGAAGCGCATTATTTTGTCCAAAGAAAAATACATTCCATAAGAAATTAGTCAGAAAATTTATTCCATAAACAATAACAATCCATTTCTTATAACTTCCGTATGAACTCTTCCAAACCAACCACAATGAAATTCCCATCAAAAGGAAAAGAATATTCCATACAACTCCAAACATCCAACCAGGAGGCGTTATCTCTGGCTTAATCTTCATATACCACTCACTCTGAACTCCAGAACTAGTAAACAATCCTCCAAATATTCCCAAAGAATAGGTTATCAATAAACAAATCACTAACAAACCATATCTTTTGTTTTCTTTTGTTTTCTTTCTCATAAATGCTCATTAATTTTTTAATTAATAAATCTCAGTAGTCATTTCTTAATTACTACAAAAAGAAAGGCTTATATAATCTATTAATTAATGATAATTATGAGTTCTCAGAGTAAAACAATCATAAAAAGAAGTTCAGGTTTAATAACAAAACTAATTTTAGCCTTAATATTAGGAATTTTACTTGCAACGCTAAATCTTCTAATCTCGCATATTATTTATCTAAGTCCAATTAATTCAATTCTTTTAATATCCAGTGAATTAATTTTTTATGCTATTCTTTTAATTATAATTTCCAGACCTAAAAAAATTAGATACCTAAAACCAACAGAGGTAAAAACTATCTCTCAGCCATTAGTTACTAATATAATAGAAGAAATTCCCATCAAAAAAATTCCTACACATTCTCAAATTAATACTCTAAATGTTCCTCAATACGAATTCGTAGGCTCCACGCAAAATTTAACTTATCATAAAAGAAGTTGTAAACTTTCAAAACTTGTGAAAAAGAAATATAAAATAACTAATAATCAAGAAAATTATTTCAAAAGAAATAATTTCAAACCCTGTAAACTTTGCATTCTTAAACAAAAAAAATAAAAAATATAGAGGATTTGGAAAAACCCTCAAATCCTCTAAGAAGTCCTTTGAAAACCCCATAAAATGTTTTGAAATAGGAGGTTATTCAAAGTCCTCTATAAAAACTTAAGAATTTATTTTCCTTTTTGTGCTTTAACCTGAGCTTTCATTTCCTTATCTTTTGCTTTACAGACATTTCTTCCATCTTTAAATTCTTTCTTGCAAACATCAAATGCAGTCTTTCTAACCTTATTACATGCACCATTTGATTTTATTCTACCAAAAAATCCCAGACTACTTTTATTTTTAACCGCCTCTTTGCATTCTTTCAAAGGCAATCTAGTTGCATTTTCACAACTATTTCTAACCTTAGTTAAATCATTAACACAACTTCCAACATTGAATGATTTTTCACTTTCATTACTAGCATTTTGCGCCCCTACAAAAGACACTGCTAAAATAAAGACTGCTAAAAAAACAACTGCTCCCAATAATATTTTTTTCATTTTCATACCTCCCAGATTACCAGGTTTATCTAATTTAAATATCTTCTCCCATCAACATCATACTTAAAAACAAATATTTTGTATCTAATCTCACAAGAGAGGTAAAATGGAAGAGGAAATTATCATCAATGAGTCATTTTCCGATGATTCTTACATTATGGACAAGATTCAGAACAATCAATTTGAAGCTCCAGCTTTAGCTAAATTAAAACTTGCAGCAGAAGAAATTGTTCAGGATTCTGAAATTAGGGAATTAATCAGTTACGAGTCAATAAAGAAAAATCTAGAGTATGACCTGCCCCATCAATATGAAGGAGCATTAAAAATGCTCAGAGACCTTCACGGTTCTGGCCTTTTAGCGGATGAAGTAGGATTAGGTAAAACCATTACTGCAGGAATGGTCTTAAAAGAGTGCATTGCAAGAGGATTTGTAAAAAAAGCATTAATTCTTACTCCACCCTCCCTAGTTGATCAGTGGATTGCAGAACTCAGCACCAAATTTAATCTCCAGTTCAATATCATAGAAAATGAGGAAGACTGGCTAAAATATCCCCTTGCAGTTGCATCCATAGACCGAGTAAAGATATTCAATAAGGAGTCTAATAGCTATCGTCACAAAAATGCTCATGAAGTCTCTTGGGACTTATTAATCGTAGATGAAGCCCACAAACTTAAAGATAAGAACACCAGAAGATGGGAATTCGTAGACAGACTTCAGAAAAAGAGATTTCTAGTTCTAACTGCAACTCCATTTCAGAATGACCTTCTAGAACTCTACAATCTTCTTCATCTTCTAAAAAGAGGGCATTTAGGCACACTGAACGAATTCAAAAAAGAATTTTTCTATAGAGGAAACAAAAGACACCCTCTAAAACCCAGAGAACTAAAAAGAAAATTAGACGAGGTAATGATTAGAAGAAGAAGAGATGAAACTCTCGTCCAATACAGAAGAAGAATACCTAAAATAATCGCAGTTGATTTAACTCCCGAAGAACTAGAAGTCTACAATGCAACATGTAATTTACTAAAGAAAGAATATTTTTCAGCATCGGGAAATGAAATCAATGGCAGACTCATAATTTTTGCAATTCTTCCTAAAATAACTTCTTCTTCAAGATCTGCAATGGAATCTCTTCAAAATATAATTAATGATAACAAATATCATGAAAAAACAAAAGAATCAGCAAGAAAGATACTTGAAAAATACAAACTAATTAAAACAGACTCAAAAATGGAAAAGCTATTTGAATTAGTTTCTGGAATATTCAAAGATCATCCTAAAGAACAAATCCTAATTTACACTCGCCATCCCACAACTTTAAGATATATGGTTGAAAAGCTTAAACCTCTAAACTTGGAAATTGTAGAATATCTTGGTGGTTTAGAAAGAGAAGAGCGCACTGCTCGTGTTAGCCAATTTAGAAAAGGAGCAAACATACTAATCAGTACTGAAACAGGTGCAGAAGGTTTGAACTTCCAATTCTGTCACAATATCATAAATTATGATTTGCCTTGGAATCCAATGGCAGTAGAACAAAGAATAGGAAGATTAGACCGAATAGGACAAAAACAAGATATCAACATCTACAGCTTTGCAACTAAAAAAACTATGGAAGAGCATGTTGTAGATTTAATAATCAATAAGATGTGTTGTATCGGGCTAGTAATAGGAGAACTTCCCATAATTCTTTTCAATCTTGGTCTAGATTCTCAGAGAGACTCAGGAAGAAATAAAATTGAAGAAATGCTTATGGATGCATTTATAGATTCAAAAAATAATCTAGATATTTTCGCAACAGATGTAAAAAAGATTAGCGAGCTTGTTGAGAAAGGTATAAAAGACTATCAGGATGCAAAAAATAATACTGAAAAGATTCTTGACTCAAAAGAGAATAAGGAGGTAAACAGTGGAAGACAAACAATCAACGCTTAATCCCTCAAGTCCAAGTAATAGCCCTATCCAAAATAATGAGGACGTCAAAGCATTCATAGAAAGTTTCTTTTCTAATCTTAAATGCAAAGTAGAATTAGACGGGCAAATTTTAGAAATTTCAAACATTCCAAATGATTTCGAAATAATTTACGGAAAGAAATCTCCATACAAACTAACTTTCAATCCAGAATTAGAATCTGAAGACACAGAATTAGTAGTCAGAGGTTCTTCTTTATTTAAATCAATCACAGAATATCTTGAAAGAAGAGGGCAAACAACCTCAGTAAAAATTAAGTTTGATGAAGATTTTCTAGGAGCCTTCAAACGCTATCTAAATCTAAAGAATGCAGATATTCACAATCTAGAAAAAGTAGAAAATTATTCACCAATTTACAAATTCACATTTAATACAAATCTTCAATATTTGAATGAAAAAGAACAATTAATGAATTTAATATACATTCAAGAAGGAAAAGTTATTCCTTTTGACTCTGAGCAATATGAATATGAATCTCTAAACATAAAAAATGACCCAGAAGAAGCAAAAAAGGCATACTCTTTAGCAAAAGACAATATTCGTGCTCTAATAAATCCCCGACTTCAAGAAACTTCAAAAATACTTCAAGAAAAAATGAAACGAGAGCAGGCAAGAATAAAAGCGCATTATTCTAATCAAAAAAAGGAATATCAATCTACAATAACGAAAACAAAAATGCAGATTGAACAAAATTCTCATAATATTCCAAAACTTCAAAAACTTCAAGAACAACTTTGTCATTTAGAAGCAACAATCACTCCGATAATTCAAAAGTTAGACAAAGAAGAGAATTTCTTTCTTCATGACGAGCTTCACAAACACAGCTTAAATATAAACACTAAATTAGTCAACACGACAATTATCAATTGCCCAATATTTCTATTCAATCTACTAATAAAGAACAAAGACAATTCTTCAGCAAGACAACTTCAACTAAAATATAATCCATTAACAAAAGAGCTATCTCCAAAAATCTCCTGTGAACTCTGTCTAAATCCCTCCGTTTCTCTTTACCTTTGTTCCTCTGGGCATCTTTCCTGTATAAACTGCCTAAGAAAATGTGGAGATTGCTCAAAAGAAATCTGTTCAAAATGCCTTCAAAAGTCCTGTGACAATTGTGCAAAGCGTCTCTGTAAAAAGTGTATGCACAACTGCCCCCTCTGTCATTCAACAATCTGTTCATTCCATTCAAAACCAAACCAACTCACAGGAATTTCCGCCTGCATCCGTTGCCTTCAGCAATGTTATTCCTGTTCAAAGTTCTTCCCTAAAAAGCAATTCAAATCTCAAGACAATACTTGCATTGCCTGTTCAAGACTTCAAGGGATAAAGAAGTCATTGAATGATTAAATTTTCAAACTCTCGCTTCGCAAAATATGCTTTTTTATACAATCTTATTTAAAAACTAAAAACTTTAACAGCAGTTATGGCTCGTGGACTTTTTATTGCCTTTGAAGGTATGCCTACTTGCGGAAAAGGAACTCAAGCAAATAAGCTATTCGCGCACATGAGATACAGGGCTAATTGTGAAAAAAAACATCTCACAGTTCTTTCTACATCTGAACCTAGAAATTCAGAGAGAATAAAAGAACTCATTTCAAGTGATTCAAAGTATAAGCTTCCAGGTGAAAAAGTTAAGCTTTATCTTAGAGACAGAGCAGAGCATTATCAAACTGAAATTTCTCCCGCGCTAGAAAGAGGAAATTTTGTTCTTTGTGAAGGATATAATTTCATGACTGCCGCATCATTTATCTCCTATGGGGGGAGCTTAGAAGAATTTTTAACATTACCTGAAAATGAAGAATTCGGAAAACCAGATTTAACTATTTTATTTAAAATAAGCCCCGACCAAGTAATAGAAAATTTATCAACTCCAAGATCAGGTGCCAATCTTCAAAAATCAGTTTCTGAACAAAGTTTAGCTTATTATCAACTTTTAGCTAAAAACCTAGATGATTTAGCTAGACTAAATTTGCCATTATTTGGAAAAATTGAAAGAATAACTGTAGATGGAAGAATGAAAAGCGACATCGGAGAGGAAGTCAGGCATGTTTACAATCCTCTATTTTTTGATTGGTTACAAAAAGAACGCACCCCTCAATGTGTTTCTAGCTAATGAGCAATTCTACCTTCTTGCCAATCAACAAGAACTCTTCTAGCAGTCTTATCTTCATCAACTTCTCCTTTCTTTTTTAATATCTTCCATCTCTGTCCCAATTCCTGTAATATTGCTTCAACATCTCCAGATTCTTCCAATTCATAAAACTTTTCTACAACTCCTGGAAAATTTTTAACAATTTCATCCAATATCAAATCTGGAGCTTTAACATTCTGAGGAGTATGAACTCCAAGTAAAGCAAGTTTCTTCATATCTTTTCCTTCAAATAAACTTTCAGTTGGAGGAATAACTCCAGGAGCATCAAGAAGATGAATTCCCTTTGCAAATCTTACTTTCCTTATTGCCTTAGTAAAACCAGAATGCGGTGAACTAGGCGCTGCTGCTCTTCTAGCAAGAAAACTCAATAGAACGCTTTTACCAACATTAGGATATCCAACCACGCCAACATGAACTTTCTCAAATCCTTCCACTCTCTTAGCAAGAATTTGTATTCTTCTTCTCAAATCTCCAACTCCTTGTTTAGTCTTAACAGAGATAAAAACAGGATTTGACAAGTCCTTAATGCTCTTCAATTTGTCCAAATCTTCCTTACTCAACAAATCAGTCTTATTAACAACATGCACCAAAACCTTTCCACTATCTATAACTAAATCTTCTAATTCTCTAACCCTCGATTGCTCAACGTATCTAGCATCCAAGATACAAAGCACGATGTCAGATATTCTGATTACATCTCTTACTTGATCTGTAAAAGCTATCTTATGCCTATTGTGCGTCTCCGATGGACCAGATAATCTTACCATATTAAATAGAATTTTTGATGATTTATAGATATTCTCTTTTAAGCATATAGAGGTTTATCTTTCTTTAATTTCTTGAAGTATCAAATTTATTCTTTTTTCTTTAGTTTCAGGTAATTTAGCTTTCAAAATCCACCTATAATAATTCTTTTTCTGCGATGGAGAAATCTTATCAAATTTTTCCATAATCTCTTTATTTTTACCAATTTCCATTTTCAAAGAATCTGGAATTTCTGGATTTTTAGGTATTCCAAAATCATGTGTCGGTCTTTTCAGTCCATCTTTATATGCCCTCAGTCCAAACGGAGTCATTCTTCCATTTTTAATGAGCATTCTAGCATATCTCCGAGTATTATTGCTCCATTTACTTTTATCACTTCTTCTCGCAAATCGTCTCAAATATCTATTTTCATCTAACTTTTTAACAGTTGTGTCTATCCATCCAAAACATATTGCCTCATGCATACTTTCTATGTAGTTTAGAGACGGCAATCCGGTATGTTTCTTATAGAGGACTTTGAATAACCCCCTATTTCAAAACATTTTATGGGGTTTTCAAA
>JBBSYD010000017.1:0-4055 GCA_038045425.1 Nanobdellota archaeon
ATATGTATTAAGTATATAAAACCTTTTGTTTGTCGTCTAAGCTTTATAGTTACTTATAAACATTATATTCTCCAAAAAAATATGAAAAACAAAACATTAACCTACATTCCAGGAATGTGGACTTTTGATTTCGGAAACAGAACTGGAAGTTTACTTCAAGACTTGCTTCGATCAATGACTCAAGACGAAAGTGCAAAAAGAACAGAATATAATGGTTTCCAGACGGCTTCTCTTCAAGATTTATTTTTATTCTGGAGCAAAATGCACAAATTAAGCAAATCAGAAGAAGAAGGAGTTAGAGAATCAGTAGAGTCAGCACGTCAATTTATAAAAGGAGCAATGAGAAATAATCATTTAACCACCCAAACAAGAGTATACTATAATCCATTAACACAAAAAGATGCAATTATTCATGATTACACAACTCAACGTGCTACAAAAAAAGAAATTGATTTTGTCGGACCTGATGGCGAGATACAAAAAGTTTTATCTTCAAAACAATGTTTAGCATTAACTGGAAAAAGTCCAAAAGATGTAAAAGCAATAATAAATTATTTAACCGAAATTTCTGGATATACTTGGAGAGTAAATCAAAAACCTGAGAATATAGACGAGCGTGTCGTGGGGCTCAATGAGTGTTCGGATAGTCTCTACTTATATTGCTGTAGGGGTCCTAAGTATGAGAGGGCTTCATTCGGAGTACGTTGGACAGAAAAAACTTTTTAGGGCATAAGTATTAAAACAGACTTATTTGATTATATTCGCCCCAGAACATTAATCGTTCTATACCCATAGAATACTACTAATAGACCTTACCGCAAAATTAAATGGCATATTTTTTGAGCAAATTAAACATACATTGCAAAGACTGGCAGGCTATTTATGAAGCAGTAAAAAAGAATCAATCTAAACTTTGCAAGACTAATTAATTCTTCAACAAATCCTCAAAAAATTTCTTCCCTTTCCCTTCTCCATAGTATCTATAATACTTTGGCTTCTTCCCAATTTTCCAAATCAGTCTCTTTTTAATAATTTTAAAATCTCTTTTAGAAGATTTCCAATGTCCGCAATATTTTTTATCAAACTCTTTCAAATTAATATTAACATTAGTAGCAAATCCTCTTTTTTTCATTTCTTTTTTAATCAAATCATGTCTTTTCTTCAAATACAATAACTTATTTTTAAAGAAATTTATATGCCCCTTTCCAAGAACATAATTCTCAGGAATTTTTGATTTAATTCCCTGTTTCTTCAAACTGAGAGAACTTTTAGTTCTCGAGGTGCTCAAGAAACTTTCCTGCAGAGGATGTTTCTTGACATGACCTAAGAGCATCAATATCTCAAGATATTCAGCAACTAAATGCTGGTCTGCCAATTTCCAAGGTTCAATTATATTTATTCTTACCATTTAGTATTAATCATTTACTTTCTTATTTAATAAGTTCTATTATTAGAATTAGTTTCAGGAAGCCCCATTTCTTCAAATCTTAATTTTTTATCAAGTGAATAAGAATTATTAGTTCTTTGCTCAAATGGAGTAGCCATTTCTTTTGTCTGGCGATTTAACTCTTTCTTTTGCTTCATACTAAAAGCAGTATATGCCATATGTAATATTGGAATCACTCCTAACAATCCAATTCCTAATATTACTGCTCTCTCAAACATTCTAGTGTTATACATTACTTTTCAATAAAATATCTATTTAAGAACTTATCTTTGTCGATTTTCTAAACAGCAACTGCAGGAGAAAGAACGGCAAACCTTATTTTTCCAGCTAATCCCCTCAAAGGATTATGCCTCTCACTTTCAGTTAATGGAACCTCTCTTTCAGAATTACATTCTAAACAACAAATATATGCCTTCAAAACTTCACTATCAACTTCTCCAGGAAAAGGATCATACTGTTTCAATGTTCTATATAATGGCCTCTGACATTCATGACAATTTCTCCCTATTTCATGGGAATACAATTCAGTAGGCATAATAACTAGAAATCAATATGCTATATACATTTTATCCCTAAGTTATCTAGGGAGAATATTTTTCACTATTGAACTTAAATAAAACCAAAACATTTAAATAAGTAAGATAAGTAGAATAAGTATGACCAACATGACTCTCGCTCTTCCAGAAGAATTGCATAAAATAATGAAAGCACATTCTGAGATAAGATGGAGTGAAATAGCAAGGCAAGCACTCTGGACAAATGCAAAGAAATTGGAATTAATGAACAAGTTACTCAAAAATAGTCATCTTTCAGAAGAAGATGCTCTTTCTATTGGGAGAAAAGTCAATTCAGATATTGCAAAGAGGCACAAAATTAGCAAATGAAAATTGTTATTGACTGCAATAGGGTTATTGCTTCGTTAATAAAAGATAGCACAACAAGAGAGATATTATTCAGTAATTTATTCGAATTTTATTCTCCTGATTTTTTAAGAGAAGAATTATTTAAATATAAAGAAGAAATAACCGAAAAAGCAAAGTTAAATGAAAATTCCTTTGAAATTTTAATAAACTTATTCTTTGAGCATATAAAAATAATTCCTGAACAGGAATACTCAAATTTTCTTGAAACATTTAATAATTCGAACCTAGATCCAAAAGATATCCCTTATTTAGCAGTTGCTTTATTCACAAATTCAAAAGGAATATGGACTCATGATTCTCATTTTCTAAATCAGAATAAAGTTAAGATACTTACAAACATAGATATGTTAAACATAATTAGACAAAATTCAGATAACTGAAAACTACTTATGGTCGCTTCCACAATCACATTCACAAAGAATATTCAAAACACCATATCTTTTCTTAAAATCATTTACCCTGGAATCTTGCTCACTATAGTCTCTCAATAAATTAAAAATCTTATAAGCACAACATCCCTCAATTCCTATTAATCTTGTTTCTCCTCCTCGAACAATTTCTCCTCCAACTAAAAGAATATCAAAAGGATTCATTCTTCTCCTTCCCGAAGGATTATCTTGATATTGTAAGTTGACGTTCCCCAGACTAACTCCAGTCCCATTCAAAACTTCTCTTGATACTTTTCTAAATTCACCCTCAACAATTCCTTTCAAACCATCAACTTCTTGTTTATACCCTTTCCAAGTTAATTCTACTGCTACTGTTTTTCTTCTATATGACACTCTAAGTACTTCAATTTTTCCAGCAATTTGTTCATTCAAGTCCATAAAAACAATTAGCAAATTTCCTATTTAAATAATAGTGTGCTTCAATATAGTAATCTCTTAATATCTTATACTAGTAGGATGAGAAATCCAAATCATTCCCTTTCGTTTTTCGAAATCAATCGGAACATAAATAATACTCTGTTCTGTGCTAAACCCAGGAGCTCCAGAATGTTTGTTCAGTCTAAGATTTAATCTTTCTCCCTCTCCAACAATTACATATCTTTTATCCTGATTTTCAATAACCATTTCCCCAGAATAACCTACTATCCGACTTGTCACATCTTCTCCAGTAAACATAGATAATTCTGCTTCGCAACTAACTTTTCCCTCAAATCCCTTAGAAAATAATCCGGCTAAAGTTCTAAAGTCAATATCTCTCATAAACTTATTTTATCAAATCTCTTTTTAAATATTTATATGCTATTATTTAAATCGTCTTCCACATAAAATCAAAATAATTCTTCAATAGGATGAGGCTGTACGTCTTTCAATAATTTACTCCAATTTTCATCAGATTCAGCACCAGGAGTTCTTACAAAATTACCTCTCCATTGTCCACCTGCATCTTTCCTACAATTAAATAAAAATTCCGCTCCTTTTTCATCAACTCCATCTCTTTTTAAAATATCTCGAGGAACAAAGTATTGACTAGCGTTTCCATTTTCAACATATACCACTAAACCATTATTATCTCCCAAATCCGTAACTCTTCCAGGAACGGAATATACTTTAGGATTATTTTCTACTTGTCCAGTATTCATAAAAAATCAGATAGACAGGGGTTTATAAAATTACTGATTCTCAGGGCTACATCCCAAATAGATTTTTGAATAGAAATCTAGATCATTAAATGCAAAT
>JBBSYD010000018.1:0-2246 GCA_038045425.1 Nanobdellota archaeon
TGTATATTTAAACTTGTTTATTGACTAGAATTTCTTATTTGGGATGTAGCCCCTAGTTAAATAAAAGAGAATAGTCCATTGTCGTAATCATTGTATCTTTGTCTTTTTAATGAATATTCCTAAAACGAGATTATTATTGTTTAAATTCTAAGGAGCATTTATGGACAAAAAACCAAAGGGTTATTTTGTTTAATGTTATCCTATAGGAGTAACAAATAGAAAGACTTAAATACCTTAGCATTAAAGAACAACTATGAACTTGAGTTCAGAAGCACAAGCAAATTTGAAGAGGTTAGATAGTTTTTACCAAATTCCAGAAAATTGTTCAAATCCACAAGAATTTTTAAGAAAAAGAAGAGCATTAGCAGAAGAATTATTTGCGTCAACTCAAGGTGAAATTGTAGTTCCTTTTAGTGCTTGGCCACAAAGATACGATGAAAGAGGTTTTAGAATTAGTCCAGATATTGAAAGAACGAGAGGTCCTGACGGAGTATGGTATGATGCCAGGGGTTTTAGAGATGAAATAAGAAGTCCGAAAGTTAATTTAAAAAATTAGACAAATAACCTAGAGGTTATTTGTACCTGAAAATTCTCTAATAAGAAGTTTGAAAATTACTTTGTAAACTTGGAATTATTTAAAATTATCTTTTAGCGTTTTTAATCAACTGTCCTAGGGTGAAAATGTGTTCCGTATGTTAATCTGTCAGTATAATCTTCAATTGCTTTTCTCATTGCTATTTGAGGAACCATTGTTTTCTTATATTCTTGATATCCTCTTCTTGCAAGGCATGTTGGTTGGTTTAGCGAGTGCAATATTATAGGATTAACTTTATCAGTGAGGGATTTTATTTCTTCATTCCTGACTTTTGCTTTTTTTAGAGTAAGCACAACCCAATAGGTATTCATTTTAGAACTCCATTTGTATTCTCAGTTCTGAAAGAACTAGAGTAAATTTACTTATCATCATCATATGTCTGGCGATGCTTCTACTGTGGTCTTTTAATTTGTCTTTAATTTTGAAGTGTTGCTTGTAGATTTCTACATCTTTTTTTCCGAAGACAATTGTGGATTCTCTATCAAATTTATAGAATAAATGGTAGTATATATCAAAGTGCTCTCTGACTGATTGAAGAAGAGGTTCAATTTCTTTAAGAGATTTCTTAGATAACGCGATATGTTTACCTATATATTTGAATTCATCTCCTAAAAGTTCTAATGTAAATAGGGTTGAGAATAATAGCATTTTCTTTTCTTCTGAGAACGAAGTGGAAACTCGATTCATAATTCTGCAACAATAGTCTACTAGTCTGTCTATGTTTAAGTCTATTGCGTGAAGTTCTTTACAAAGGGTTACATGTCCATTTTCATCTTTTTGAATTACTTCATTTACTCTCTCGAACATCTGTTGAATTATAAGAAATATTCTTCTAAGTGAATTATCAAATTCTTTTGTGGTTGGTTCGCCCATTTCTTTAATTAAACAAAAGTCTTTTCCAGTTTCAATAATTCCCATTCCTATGAATCTGTCTACTACTCCTTGAATCATGGCAATTGCAGGTTTTGGAGGTATTTTTTCTCCTAGTTCTGCATAATCAAATTGAGTGGTGTAATAATGATATGCGTCTTCGTATTCTTTGGTGTTTGGATCATAGGTTAATTTTATTTCAGTAGCTCCTGCTCTATATGCCCCTTCAAAATATCTCCAAAGAAGAGGAATGGTGAATTTGTCAATGTTTATCGTTACAGATTTGTCTTTGAAACGTTCATGTCCGTTTAAAACTAAAGTACTTTCTTTTTCTTGAAGGTCTAATTCATCTCCTGCTTTAAGATTAAGTTTCTTTACCCATTCTGTTGGGAGGGTTATCGTTAAGGTACTATGTCCTTGCTTGATTATCTTTCGTTTCATGATATTATGTTGTTCGGATATACTTAAATACCTTGCGAATATACTCACTAGGGATATTAATTTTCAGTATATTCCCTAGGTTATAATGTGTTAGATATGGTAGAATATACGTAATAGGGGGAAGAGTTATGAGTATTTTCTTCGTTCTATATTAATATCCTCTCCTCTGTTTTTTGAGGTATGAGATATTTTTGATATGCCTGAATAGTGAACAATGGGTTTCGGATAGTGTTGAAATATTATATTGATAAAATGGTTATTGTGGTTATTCTATATATAATTAATTAACCTTAACTCCGCAAAAATTTAGGGAATATGTTTGAGATTTATCCCTAAATTT
>JBBSYD010000019.1:0-18188 GCA_038045425.1 Nanobdellota archaeon
TAATTATGTCTGAATATTAAATATTTTCTAACGTATTACATGGATTTGAATATTAATCAAATATTAACAAACCAATTAATGAACTTTTAGCAATTATTCCAGATGCGATGGAGCATATTTTCAAACAAAAAGAAGGCAAAGATAGATTCCTTAGACATTCTAAGAAACTAATTGAAAGTTTTGCTCTTGCAGTACCAAATGAGAAAGCAATGGAGATTAAGGAAGAAATTGGATTTTTCCAGTTGATTAAATCTAGAATAATGAAGATAACTTTAGTCAAAGGTAAAGAATCCGAAGAATTAGACACAGCCATAAGGCAGATAGTTTCTAAAGCCGTAATTTCAGATAGAGTTATTGATATATTTGAATCAGTTGGATTAAATAAACCAAACTTGGCTATTTTATCAGAAGATTTCTTGGCTGAAGTCAAAGACATGCCTCAAAAGAATTTAGCATTTGAAGCATTAAAGAAATTGCTTTTGGATGAAATAAAACTTATCTCTAGAAAGAATGTTGTAAAAGGAAGGTCATTTATGGAATTATTGGACAAAACTATTAAAAAATATACCAGCAAGGCAGTAGAAACCGCACAAGTAATAGAAGAATTAATAACTTTAGCTAAACAAATCAACAAAGATAGTGAAGAAGGCAAGAAATTAGGATTAAGTGAAGACGAAATCGCTTTCTACGATGCCTTAGAAGTAAATGATAGTGCAGTTAAGGTTTTAGGCGAGCCAACATTAAGAAAGATTGCTAGAGAAATTTATGAGACAATTAGAAATAATGTTAAGATTGATTGGACTTTAAGAGAAAGTATTCAAGCACAATTAAGAATAAGTGTCAAGAAGATATTAAGAAAGTATGGTTATCCTCCAGATAAACAACAAATTGCTACTGAGACCGTATTAAAACAGGCAGAAGTTATTGCTAAAGACTGGGCTGAACAGTCATAACTTTTTTATCTTCTTTCCATCCCCAATAATCTCCGTTTCCTACAATTATACTATCCAAAACTTTTATACTCAATTCTTCTCCGAATTTTATTAGATTTTCAGTGATAAGTATATCCTCTTGACTTGGGCTTGGATCTCCACTGGGATGATTATGCACGAGGATTATCTTGCTGGCGGAGTTTCTTATTGCTGTCTTGAAAATTTCTCTGGGATGGACTAGGGCGGAGTCGAGGGTGCCTTTGAAGACTACTTCTTCGGCGATTATGTTGTTCTTTGTGTCAAGCATAAGCACAATAAAATGTTCTTGTTTTTCGTCCTTGAGGCGTTCGTGGTAGAGGTCGAAGACGTCCTTGGCGCAGGTGATTTTCTTGATTGGCTTCTTGGACTGATTAATTCTCTTTTGAAGTTCTGATATTGTTAATAACTGCATTGCTTTGGTAGGACCAATTCCTTTTATTTTTTGTAATTCATTCAATGAGCATTCTAAAAGTTTGTCTAAGCCGTATTCATTGATTAATCTATCAGACATTTCCATTGCGTTTTCTCCTTTTTCTCCTTTCTTGCCTCTGGTTCCTGTTCTTAATAGTATGGCAAATAATTCAGCATCACTTAGAACTTCTGGGCCATATTTGAGAAATCTTTCTCTGGGCTTGGATGAGTCTGGGAGGTCGAGGATTTTCATACTGCTAGAACGACGGCGAGGGAGTTTATATAATTTACAGGCGACGGCAAGGCGAATGGGGACGAGACTATACGATACCATCGTAAAGATATATTATGCACGAAAATGTACAAAATCTTTAATTTTTAATACAAAATAGATGAATATGATAGGGTATTATGTATCTAAATATACAAAATCTTTAAGTTTTAATACAAAATAGAAATGTTTAAATATAGGGTATTTTTATTATTTTAGATTGTGCTATGGAGTATAGTATGAGCCAAAACGAAGAAAATGATAAAAATGATAGAAAATCGGAAGAAAAAGGCAGAAAATAAGAATATTTTTGGGCTAAGCCCAAATCAGGAGAAGATTTTGTCTATTCTGGAATATAAACGAATTGAGATAATTGAGAGAGCAGAGCTTATAGATTTAATAAAACAGCATTTGAAGGTAAGGGATATATCTGATTTAATAACCAAATTACAAGTTAAAAAACGACTTGTTCCGATTATGAAGGGAATTTACATGATAGTGCCATTTTCTTCTATAAACAAACAATGGGCATTGGATAATTATAAGATTGCTGATTATTTATTGAAGAAGGAGTATTACATTGGGCTATTTAATGCATTTAATTTATATGGATTTACCGAACAAATACCAAACAAACTTTTTATATTTAACACAAAGTATTCTGCTGATAGAATGATTTTGAATTATAAGTTTAAATTCTTTAAGATAAAAAAAGATAAATTATTTGGGATTGTTAAAGATAAATACTCCTTTTCGGATAGGGAAAGAACGATAATTGATGCTTTAGAGTATCCCGAATATCTTGGAGGGCTAAATGAAGTTATGGAAAAGGTAAGAAATGCCGAATTTGATAAGAAAAAGCTTATTGACTATGCTATTAAGTATAATAGTAATAAGATAATTAAACTGGTGGGATTACTAACTAATAGCAAAGAGTTATTCAATTTGCTAAATAAAAAGAAGGCATTAAGCTATTATACTACAATTAAAAGAACGGGAGTTAAACTAATAGACAAAAAATGGAAAATACGACTGATTTAAGAGAAGAAATTAATAGGATAAGTAACGAAAGCGGATTTGCTCCGAGGTTAATTGAGAAAGATTATCATCTTACTAATATTCTTCATAAAATTAGTGAAAGGAAAATTGAGAACTTGGTATTTAAAGGAGGAACTTGTTTGAATAAGTGTTATCTGGGATTTTATAGATTAAGTGAAGATTTAGATTTTGTGTTTAATCAGGATGTAAAGAAGTTTGCAAAACCTCAAATTAGGAGGATATTAGATAATTTAAGAAGAATAATCTTTGAACTTCTTAGTCAGTGTGGACTGGAAGTTAATAAAGAATTGGGTAAGGGTTGGAAAATGTTAACTTCTGTAAAAGAGCCTAAGATAATTGGACTGGAAATAGTGTCTAGATATACGTCTCTGTTGGATGAGTCTATGCAGAATATAAAAATAGAAATCTCTTTTAGGAATAAATTAGTCGATTCTACACAAGATAGACCTATTTATCACGAATTTATTGATGCGCTTGGTAAGCCGATATTAAAAGAGGATGTAAAAATAGAATCGATTGACTTACGTGAAAATTTCGCTGAGAAATTTAGAGCACTAGTAACTAGGAAAAATATTGCAATTAGGGATATTTTTGATATTTATTTTATTTTAAGGGAAAAAGTATTGCCTTTTGAAGAAAAAACTCTTGAACTTGTGCTAATCAAAATAAATGAAACTTTGGATAAGCCTTTTGAAAAAGAAGATTTAGTTCATTTTATAGAGAATTTAGATTCAAAAATTAGTAATTTAAGTGAAAAGGAAATTTTATCTGTATTAAAATCTAATCAAGAAGTAAATGTGGTTGAAATGATTAAATTGATTAAACAGGAAGTTTTGAAAAGTCTGTATAAATGAAGATTAATTCTTTATTGTTGGGACTAGAGAATTACCATTGTGTTTTTGTAGATTATATTAAGTCAAGTCTGATTAACTTGTCTAACATTACCTTTCCTACTTTAGTTTTTTGAGAGACTTCGAGAAATGCTACATCCCAGCTTATTGGCTCTTTTATGGCTTTATTTTTATCAGTTCTTTTTTCTAGAACGAGAATAGTATTTCTTCTTTCAGTTAGGGGTAAATTTTGATATACGCTCATAAATCTTAATTTTTCTTCTTCTTTCATGGTTTGTATAAGGATTTCAAATTTTTAAACTCTTGGTTGGCGGGAGTTCCGTGTCATCGATGGCTGGGATATCCATGTTTTACTATCTCAATTAGTTTATCTTGCCCCCATAGTATGACTCCTGTGCGAATTATGTTTATTATTACTTTATCTTTATCAGCAATGTTTTGAATCATATCTTCTTTTGTTTGAATGACATCGTGCACTTTTATGGGAATTGTTTGAAAAATTGTTTTGGATGCTTTCTTGTAAGAATCAAAATTGGATTTTTTGATTACAAAAAGGATATCTAAATCATTTGGGTTCTTGCTTAGATTAGTATAAGAGCCAAAAAGTATAGCAATATCTGCAATGTCTTTTAGCTTCGCAAGATCTTCATATCTATGACTAACTCTTCCTTCAAGATGAGAAATTAGTGCTAATTGAATAATAGGCATGGTTTTGTTAGTGTTAAAATTAATAGTATAAGAATGAAGTCTACCTATTATTTCCTTTTTTAGTATTCCTTCTTTCTCGAATTTTTTAAGTATCTTTAAAGAGCCATTTGGAGCTATCTGGCACATTCTTGCAATCTGATTTACTGAATAGAACTCTCCAAAGCTGGAAAATACTACCCTCAATACTTTTGATTCTTTTTCTGTTAGCATGTTATACACCTATATAGTATAGGTATACACCTTAAGTATATAAATGTTTTGACTTGGAAAGTTTACGCTTTTCCGTAAGGAATTATTAGAATAGGGGATTATTGGAAGGAGGAAATGAGTCGGTTACAAATTGTAACCAGTTGAAATGTCCGCAAATATCGGACACTTGGATTGAATTTAAGTGCCTTGGTAAATCGAGGATTTTCATACTTACCTTATCCTACCCTATAACTTCCAACAATTTCTTTTTCTTCCTCTTATTTTCCTTTAATACTTTTTCTTCTTCATTTAAATAATTCTCATCAGTGACAACACTTTCTCCTGTTATGCTTTCTATTTCTTTCCTCGCATTTCCAGCGACATTTCCGCCTTTTATTGCAATTACTACACTTTCAGAAAAACCTTCTGGGTTTTCTTTTTTAGATATCTCTTTAGTTGTGACTTCTGCAAGCATATTAAGGACAAGCTCGAGATTAGTCATATTATCCCTTAAATTCTCTTTCTTAAGGTTCTTTAATCTCTTATATTCTTTTACAGATAAATCTGCCCATGCCTTTGTAATTTCATCTGTCAAAATTGCAAAATCTTGTTCTTCTTCAATTCCTGCTCTTTCCCATTCATCAGTCAGTTCCTTCCTTACTTCTATAGTCTTAAGTCTTTGATTTATCCATTCCTTTGAATAACCCTTCTTTAGATAGGTTTTCATTGCTCTGTCGATTGCTAATTCAGGGTTATGAGTCTCATCTATCCTTTCATTTCCAATCCTTGCTAGCCAGAGTTTGAAGGGTTCGGCTTTCTTTGAAGGGATTGACTGAATTAGTCGTAATATTTGTTCTGTGTTCCCTACATCAGTCTCTCTTAACTTACCATCTTGAGCAATCATTTTCAAAGTGTGACAATTTGTCACGGTTTCATTTCCCTCTTCAAGAAGTCTTTGTTTTAACTTTCTCCAATAGGCATATGGATCAACACTTTCTGTTAAAACTGCTATAATATCTACTATTGAAAAGAACCATTTTTCTTTATCCTCATCCCAATGAGTCCTTATTCTTCGTCCTTCAAAAATTTTGGCTTTCTTTTCCTCTTCTTTCATGAATTGATTAGGGGTTTCAAATTTTTAAACTCTTTTGTTTTGTAAAGTTTACGCTTTTCCGTAAGGAATTAGGCTAAATCCTTACGCTTTTCCGTAAGGAATAAGTATTTTACGAGGGATTATTGAAGATTATTTTTAGGATAATTTAAGCTTCGAAGATTAACTTTTGGTTTATTCTATACTAATAACAAAAATCTTATATACTAATCTGTATAGAAACATTTATAAACAATATTATCATTAATAATTTATGAAAAGAGGAGGTGGTTTCTTATGGTAATTAGAAAAACGGCAGAACAAATTAAGGAAGAAATTCTCTCTTGTTTAAATGATAGTCCTCTTTCGGTTGAACAGATTAGGCTCAGAGTTGAATCAAATTGGTCAACGGTTAGTAGTTATTTAGATGAATTGACAAAGGAAGGAAAGGTTAAGGAAATAATTTCAGCAGATAAAGCTAAAATATATCAAAGAGTGTTAGGAGATACTTATTTCGATATTCCTATAAGTATGGAAGAAAGAAAGAAGTTTAAAACATTATTTAGTATAATTATAAAAAAGTATAAAGAAGAAAATCTCACTCCTAACAAGACTCAATTAGCGAAAACGGCGGTAAAAGTAATAAAATCTTCAGAAAGTGGACTAACTGCCCTTCCAATTGTGGAGTATCTCTACGGTATAATTCCTTTAATGATTGCTGATCCTTCTAAAGAATATTCAGAAGAATTGGAGTTTGAAAATAGGCACAAAATTGACAGTATTATTAAAATGTACATAAAAGAAAATTTTAATAAGAAAACAAAGCAAATAACTGAAGAGCATCATAAAGAATATTGTGATAGGCTTTATTTGTTAAATGACGAATTTTTGAAGTTGACTGAAGACCAAAAATGGGATAAACCAAAAATATCTGAAATTCTTAACGAATTCTTTATAGCTTGTCCAATAGATACAGAATTTAAAGAGATTTTTGGACTTACCGATAGATTTATTTCTATTGTGAGAAAACTTTCTCATTTTGATGATTTAGATAAACATAGAACTATAATTAGATTAACTTTTGAATCGATTTGGAAATTTATTGCAACCTATAATCTATATCAGTCTATGAAAACAAGAGTTCCAGACAAGAATATCTTAAATTTATATCTAGGTAATGCTCTTTTTGTAAGGAAAACCTGTGCAGAAGAGTCTTTGTCTGATTTATATTCAGTTTATTGGAGTAAAATTGATGTTAGAGAACTAAACTCTTCAGAAGAATCTAATCGTGTTAAAGAGATAATGCAGGGTTGGACTGGAGAAGACTAAGATGGATAATGATAGCTTCTTAGATACAAATATTATTGTTAATTATGCAAACTACAAAAAAGATATTAGCAATCAGCTAATAACTAGGTGCTATTTATTTATTTTAAATAAAAAAGGTAAATTTATAGTTTGTCATGCAGTAATTCGAGAGCTAGGAAATATAATGACTAAACTTTCGGTAGCGCATAGGGAAGTATTAAAAAAAATAGAAAATAATTCTTATTCTTTAAATGAAAGTAAAAATCTCTCTAATCGTGACTTGCCATTTGTCGAAAAGTTATATTCGGTGTATAAAAATGAAGATAAAAGAAAAGTGCAGGAAATATTCGCTTCTGAAAGAGAGATATTTGAAATAGAAATAGAGCGATTTTTGAAGAATAAGATAGACCTGAAGGTAATAGATTTGGAACAGATTAAAGTAGAATTGGTAAATGCTCTAAGAGACGTAATTGATAATTACCCTGACTGTCAAATCATCGCAAGTGCTTTACAATATCAAAGTGAACAAAAAGAAGTTTTTTTATTTGTTACTGCTGATGGAAAAGATTTAAATCCAAATCATTATGAGTATGTCAAGGATTACGGTATTTTGAAAGATTATAAATTTCCGGAATTATTAAATTTGATGTTTACAAAGTAAGTAACTATTTATAATTTAATTACCTTAGAAAAAATATAAAAGGTAGTATTATCTTCGATTATTATGGTGTTTGGCTTGTTTGAAAAAAAGAAGGAAAGTCCTTTATCGGAGTTATCAGAGGTACCAGATGTTCAGAATGTGGATGCACGGTTAATAGACAAAAGAATATTTAGTGTTTCAGAGATTACTAGGCATATAAAAATGATATTGGAAGGGGATAAAAGCCTTGTGAATTTTTATTTGAGGGGAGAGATATCTTCGCCTAAACAATATACTTCTGGGCATACTTATTTTACGTTGAAAGATGAAACAAGTCAGATTAGTTGTATTTTATTTAGAAGGAATCGAGAGAATATGAAGTTTAATTTAGAGCACGGAATGAAAGTTATTATTAAAGGAAGTATAGAAGTTTATGAGCCCTATGGAAAATATAATATAATTGTTGAAGAAATACATCCGGAGGGTATTGGGGCATTGAATCTTGCTTTTATTCAATTGAAGGACAAATTGGAGAAGCAAGGACTATTTTCAGCTAAACATAAAAAACAATTACCTAAGTTTCCAAAAACAATTGGATTAATTACTTCATTGAGTGGGGCAGTTATGCATGATGTTTTGAATGTATTAAAAAGAAGGTATCCTCTTGTAAAAGTCTTGATAGTTCCGACTATGGTTCAAGGAAAAGGAGCATCAAATTCTGTTATAGATGCTATAGAATTGATAAATCAGTATGGAGTTGAGGTTATTATTTTAGCAAGAGGGGGAGGCTCATTAGAGGATTTATGGTGTTTTAATGAAGAGAGTGTTGCAAGAGCGATTTTTCAATCTAAAATACCTATAATTTCTGCAATAGGGCATGAAACAGATTTTACAATAGCAGATTTTGTTGCAGATTATCGAGCTCCAACTCCGTCTGTAGCTGCTGAAAAGGCAGTTCCAGATATTAATGAATTGAAAAAATTAATAGAGACTTTTGATGAGAGAATGTTAAATGCTATTCATAATTTAATAAAAACTAATAAATATCATTTAGATCAAATAGCAAATAGACCAATTTTTAAAAAACCTTTGGAAGCAATACGTGCTTATTATCAAAAGATTGAAAGTTTTGAATATATGCTTCAAACAAAAATCGCTCAATACCTGAACTTAAAGAGGAAAAACTTAGAAATTTTAGATTCTAAATTATCTGCATTGAATCCTAAGGCAATACTCGAAAGAGGATATAGCATTGTGATGAAAGGAGATAGAGTAATAAAAAATGCAAATGATGTACAAATAGATAATAATATAAATGTAATATTCTATAAAGGAGAACTAGAAGCAGAGGTTAAAAAAATAAAAAAGTAATATGGCACAAAAAGAAGTTTCATTTGAAGAAAATTTAGTAAGACTTAAAAGAATTGTTGATGGATTGGAATCTGGAGATATTCCTTTGAAAGAGTCTATGAACAAATTTAAAGAAGGTAGCGAGCTTATTAAACAGAGTTATAAAGAATTAAAAGAGGCAGAATTAGAAGTGGAAACTTTAGTTAAAAAGGATAAAATTATTGTTAGAGAGCCGTTTAAGAAGTAACTTTGTCCAGAATTTTTACTTTTTATCTTTCTTTTTTATAACAATCTTGCCGTCTTTTACTTCAGCTTCTAGGTTTGAATATTCGTTAAAGCCTGCTTCTTTAATTATCATTGGTGGAATGTTTAGAACGTGTCTGTAATAGTCTTTTTCTTTTGTTCTTTTGGATAATTGTTTTTGTAATTTCATGGAATGATAATGTATTGGGGATATTTAAGCTCTTCTGTACCGACGTAATTTTGTAGGGGTTAATTCTGTACAGAAAGATATATAAATATTATTTGTTTAATTAATATGAGGTTTTAAATGATAATATTCATAATATCAGATACGCATTTTAATCATAAGAATATAATTGAATATGCAGGTAGACCTTTTAAAACAATAGAAGAGATGAATAAAGAGATTATTGGAAAATGGAATAAAAAAGTTGGAAAAGAGGATTTAGTTATTCATTTAGGAGATTTTGCCTTGGGCAATGAAGAGGAGGTAAAAGCAATAAGAGATAGATTAAATGGCAAGATAATTTTGTTAAAGGGAAATCATGATTATAAATCTGTTAGAAAGGCAGGATTCTTAATAATAAAAGGAACTTTAGAAATTAATAATTTGATATTTAGTCATAATCCTTTGAGAAAAGAAGATATTCCAAATGGTTTTATCAATGTTCATGGGCATATTCATGAAAAAGAAAGCAAAGAGGGAATAAATATTAGTGTTGAAAAAACTAATTATGAACCTATTGAATTAACTGAATTAAATAATATGGTTGAGGAAAGAAGAATAAAATGAAAATAAAATATTCTGGAATGGGATGGAAGAGTAAAATTGCATTGAAGAGAGCAACATATGGAGTTACAATAAATAAATTGGTTGCAGAAGGGAATTGCCTTGTGAAAGGAAGTGAACTATATTGCTATTTGGCAGAGGATGATTCTGGGAGGAAGATAATGATTGTTTATCTGGATGGGAGAAAAAAGAATGAAAATATGAACCGAAAGGCTTATAAAGTGTGTTAGTTATAAATAACATAGATTAGAAAGTATGTTATTATAGCATAACATAGATTTAAGCAATAATATCAAAATGGAAGAAGAAATAACAATAAGATATATGAAGGAAGTAAATAAATGGTGGACTGGACAGCTAGTTATACCTGACTATAAAGAAAGAGAAATTTATCCCCAAATTTTTAAGTTTATGAAACAAAAACAAATAGTATCAATTACTGGTTTAAGAAGGGTAGGAAAAACTACAATAATGCTAAAGATAATTAAGGAGTATTTAAGTTCAAACTTTCCAAAAGAAAACATTTTTTATTTTTCTTTCGATGAGTATAATTTAGTTAGAATTCAAGAAGTAATCGATGCATACCTTAAGTTAATGGATCGGAAAATAGACTCCGAAAAATATCTTTTTGTTTTTGATGAAATTCAAAAAGTAAATAATTGGGAGGAGCAGTTAAAGAGAATATATGATATAAATCCCAATGTTAAGTTCCTTATATCTGGTTCTGAATCTTTATTTATCAGAAGAAAATCAAGAGAAAGTCTGGCTGGAAGGATATTCGAATTTCGAGTTAATCCTTTAAGTTTTAAAGAATATTTATCATTTAAAGAAAAGAAGTTTAATAATATTGATTTATACAAAGATGAAATTCTTAAAGAATTTGAGAATTATTTATTATGTAATGGTTTTCCAGAATTAATTGATAAAGAAAAAGAAGTATCTATGAAATATGTTCAAGAAGGAATTATCGACAGAGTTATATTTAGAGACTTGGTAGAAGTCTTTGGAGTAAAAGACACTGCGATAATAAAGTCTATTTTTGATGTAATTTATAACCATCCTGGACAGATTATAGAAATACAAGAATTGGCTAAAGAAATCGGTATAACTCGTCAGGCAGTATCTCAATATCTAGAATATCTGGAAGAATCATATCTTATTAAAAAGATTTATAATTACTCTAGAAACGCAAGAAAAACACAAAGAAGACTTAAAAAATATTACTCTACTTTAACCAATCCGTTATTGATAAAATCTGAATTTTCTAAGGTTTTTGAGCAAGCAATGATTATTCAACTGAATGCAGATTATTTTTGGAGAGATTCGTATAAGAATGAAGTTGATATAATTAAAACTGATCCCCTAATTGCTATTGAGGTTAAATCTGGAAATTTCAAAGATAACGCTATAATTCCTTTAGAAGTATTTGCAAATAAGTTTAATCCTAAGAGAACAATAATTTTGTCTTATGATATGAAAAAGAAGATAAATAATGTCGAGATTATTCCATTCTATGAGTTTATATTAAAAAATCTGTAAGCAATTAGTAGCCTTCCCAACCAATCACATCATAAAGCTTGGTCAGTTTGAATAATCAAACCTTTTACGGAGCTAGTTTGCTTACATATTCCTTAATGCTTGATTGTATATAAAACTTGGGGTTATGTTTTTGAGGGTGCAAAAACAGACGTCTTAGATATTTAAATTAAAATTCTTACTATATTTTATGAGTGAAAGTCAATCGAGGTATAGCATTGTGGAAAGATTAACCCAGAAGAAGTTAGATATTATTTCTCAAAAGTTGGAATTGGAAGAGGAATTGCGAAAGAAACAAAATGAGGTTGAACAATTAAAAAAGGATTTAGCAGAATGGGAAAATGATATTCAAAATGATACTGAACGAGTGAAGAGATTGAAGCAAAGAGAAATTGAGAAAGCAGAGATTTTAAGTGAAAATGCAAAAAATAGAAAGAATGCAAAAGAAAATGCTCTGAACGAGAAAGTTAAGGCAGTTGAACTTGCTCTGGAGAGAATTGAAGAAATAAGTAAGACTTCGCCAACTGTTCAGAATTAATCGAGCAATAAATAACAAAATTGACCATGTGTCTATGCTTGGATAATACAGAAAATATACAAAGCCATGTTGCTGTACCCTGCAGATTCGGTTCTGCCGACTTCGTCGTTGGGGTTTTGGGTTCTTAATGAACCAGAATTTAAATTAGGGTTGCGGTGGCAACCCTCCATGCTCATAAAATGATAAAAGATATGCCTAAATTGGAAAGTCCGTTTGAAAGAGAATTAAATGAAAAAGGAGAGTATGTTGTAACTCCTAAAATTAGCGAGGGCTGTGAGTGGGTATTTAATGATGAAAATGTACTGGCTATTGAAAAACTCCATGGGACAAATGTTTCAATTGTTATTGAAGGAGGGAATATAACTTCTATATGGAATAGAACTGAAAGAATTCCTTTCATCAATAAGGGGAAAAAGCATATAGTTGAAGGTATATTAAATAGCTATGAACGAGGATATATTGATTTGTTAGAAGACGGGCAACATTTTGGTGAATTGATTGGTCCAAAAGTAAATGGAAATCCTTACAAATTGCAATTGCATTTATGGATACCTTTCTCAACTTTCTGTCAAAAGCATCTTAGATATAAAAGTTGGGGTAAATATCCGAAAGATTTTGAAACAATAAGTAAATGGTTTGAAACTGATTTGATACCTTTGTATTCTTGCATGGTTCAGGGGGCGGATGGAAGGAAAAATGGATTTGTTGAAGGAGTTGTTTTTACACATCCAGATGGTAGAATGGCTAAACTGCGAAGAGATATGTTTGAGTGGTTTAATGGAGAAAGACATAATGATGGATATCAAAATGGGAAAATTAAATGAAAATCCGCCCTTCGACAGAAGAAAATCATTCATGCAAGTATATCTATGGAAAAGCTTGGGCTTTAGCTAAAGATAAAAATAAACAATATTATTGTGCTTATTGTTTTGGAAAATTGTTAGATTCGCAGATTCATGTAAAGGCAAAAAGATAAAATGAGAGACGAAAAAAGAATAAAAAGAATATTGGAATTAATTGAGAGAATTTGGAAAACAAATCCAGATTTAAGGTTTGGACAATTTCTTATTAATTATGGTATTGCGAAAGACGATTTAATGACTTGGAAAATGGAAGATGATGAATTGGAGGAGGGATTGAAGAAACTTATAAAAAATGAGCTCAGTAAGATATAAAATTAAAAATCATAAGAGAAAACCTCTTTGTGATTATCATGGAGAATGTAGAAATTTAGCGTACTGCGAAGTTTATCCTTCATTAACGGACAAAAAGCTCAAGGACAAAGGATGGAGCTATCTTTGTAGGAGACATTTCAATCAGGAGAGAAAGAGATATAAAAATAAATTAGTTTATTGTTCTATTAACTAAATCCCAATCTTTTTATACTTCTATAAACTAATATTAAGATGATAGACTCTCTCATTCTCATTATTATATTAATTGCAGTTGTAATAGCATTCATCATCGGACAACGAATGGGTGCGTATCGTAAGAATCGGGAATGGGAGTTGGCATTGCCGGGGGAGAGGCAAGAGGCGATAATGTGTTCAAGGGCAGTTTTGGGAGGACACTTTAGTGAGAATCTGGCGCCTTATTTACCTGACTTTCCGTATTTGCCTAATGAGCGCAGGTTTGTGGGAAAGCCAATTTATTTTATTGTGTCAAGAACTGAGGTTCTTGAGCACCTCGAAAACTGAAAGTTTTCTCAGTGTTCAAGGGAGCGGATCAGAAGGAGATAGATGAAGTGGTATTTGTTGAAGTGAAATCGGGGAAGGCGAAGTTGAATGAGCATGAGAAGAATTTGAAGGAGACTATTGAGGCTGGAAGGGTAAGATGGGAAGAATATAGAATTCCAGAGGAATTGACTAAGAAGGGAGATATTGAGGAGAAGGTTAGAGGGATAAGTGAGGATAGTAAACGGAAGGGTTAAAAATAGAATATACTTAATGAATTGATGAAGGGATTAACCATAACACTACTTGTTTTGATATTTTTGGGTTTAGTTGTTGGAGGAATATTTTATTTTTCTAATAATTTAATAAATTCTTGTGAATTAGAGGAAGTTCAGGGCACACCAGTTTCAATTAGTCAAGCACAATCTTTTGCATTATTTCGTGTGACTGAGAATAATAAGCCGTATACTTGGATTCCATTAGGATATCTTCAATCAAATGATATTAATGGTGAAAAAAATTATTATGTTTTTATTTTTGTAAAAGACGGATTTAATTTGAATACTTTAGATAAATTAAAATCAAATATTCTTACTGCCCAATCAGAGGAGGATAAATATCAATTTAATGATGTAGCAACGATTGTTGTTAGTGCTATAAAAGAAGAGAAACAGTTAATTAGACATTTTAGAGGTTTACCTGAATATTTTGTAGAGGAAGACAATATAGAATCTTTATTAACAAAGAATGGAGAAGAGAGAGGGAATTTAATTCTTGATAATCAGGGAACAACTGCATATTTTGAAATTTTGAGTAATTCTAAAAATACGGGGAATTTAATTAGGGTTTCAGATAAAAAGATTATTTCTAGCAAAGATTTGATTGATTTCAAAGAGGCTAGTGAGCAAAGAAGATTATCTGCGATGAGTTCTACAGAGTGTGAGCAATATAAAATAGCACTTCAAGAAGCTAGTCAAGCACATATTGCTGAGTGGAATAAATTTAGTTAAGGAAATACTAATTGAGGAGAAGGTTGGTAAGGTTTAAATAGTGCTATTAACTGAAGATTAATAACTATTAACAACATGGATACAGCAAATACTACCTCGGGAAATGTAATAAATATCTTATTTAAGAGTTTATTCAAGAGTCATACGGTAAGTTCAATTGCAAAACTTTTGGGAATGAGCAGGGTTGGAATATGGAAGACATTAAAAAAATTGGAAGAAAGTAAGTTTGTTATCCTAACTCCTGTGGGCGAAGGGAAAACTAGTACTTATGGCGTTACGTTAAATTGGGACAATGTACTTGTTGAGAAAAAGTTGGCTGTTTTACTTACGGAGGAAGCATTTAAAGAAGAAAGATGGAGATTTAATTTTGCTGAATTAGAAAGGAATGTAAGTTTTCTTTTTCTTTTTGGGAGTATTTTACATAGTCCTAAAGATGCTAGTGATATAGATATTTTTGTAGTTTTAGATAATAAGAACAAATTCAATGAAGTAACTGAAATTATTTCAAAAATTCAGAAAACCCAGCCTAAGAAAATTCATTTTATTGACTTAACTATTGATGAGTTTGAGAAAGAATTAAATGATAAAAATAAGGCTTATTTAGATGCATTGAGTAAGGGAGTAGTTCTTTTTGGGCAGGAAAATTTTATTAGATTAATTAAGAGGGTGCAGACAAAATGAAAATAATAGAAAATGAATTAACTAAACAATTAAGAGAGTGTTTCAAGAATACAAAAAAGGATGAGGTGCAAGGGAAGAAGCATAAGGGACTTCTTATCATTAAACCAGATGATAAATCTGCTAAAGAATATATCCAAAAAGCTAAGGATTCTTTGGGATGGTGTGAAATTTATAAACTTAAAGGAGCGGATTATAAAATTCCCGAAGAATGGTTTTATTCTCTTTATTATTGTGCTTTGGCTTTATTGGCTAAGCTAGGAATTGAGAGCAGAAGCCAGAAGTATACTGCAATGTTCTTATTATATCTGCAAAGCAAAGGAGTAATCAATTATCAGGAGGAATTTATTGAAAGTATTACAGTTCACAAAGAAAAAGGAAAAGAGTCTGAAGTTGATAGAAGAGAAGAAGCAAGATACAGTTCAGTGATTAAAATTGAAAATGTATCTGAAAGATATGAGCATATGATGCAGTTTTGTAGGGAAACTATTGCTCATACAGAAGAGATAATCTTTTCAAATTCACTAAAAATTCCTGAAGAAATAAGAGAGATGATAAAATGAACAAGAAAATAGTTTTTAATTCTGTGATGGCACTTGGGTTTTTGGTCTTGGCATATTTTGTTAATTGGTTATTTGTTGTGCCTGTGGCTTGGTTGATTTGGGATAATCAGAGGGAGATTATGAATGGTGTTAATGTGAATGGGAAGAAGAAATAATTAGCTCGTTACAATTTCAGGTATTTCTTTATAAGCTTTTATGAGGGATTCATACATTTTCTTGTCTCGAGGAGATATTTTTCCTGTTCTTTGAGCTTCTTCGAGTCTTCTTAACATATTTGCAGGAGAATAGTAGTTTTCTTTATCGTTAACTATTATAGATTTTTCTGGATCAGAAGTTTTGGTTAAAAGTCTTCTATACCGGGCTAATACTTCTTCATCGATTTGTATTGATTCTAGGGGCATGAGTTTTTAGTATAAAAATTAATATATAAATGTTGCTTTAGGATTTTTATGGGAATGATAAACTTGTTATTTGAAGAAGATGATATTGTGTTTGCTAGAGAGATGGATGATTCTGATAGGCAAGTTCAGTTTCATAGGGATTTAAAGTTAGTTAGCGAGTTTTGTAAGAGAGAAAGAATTGGGCTTAGAAGAGTTGATGTAACCTATGAACATGGTGTGCCTGAAAATTTATATTCCTTTTCAGATAATCTTGGAGGATATACTATAGAAGGAATTAGAGGAAGTTTGGAATAATTTATTTATATGCTTCAGCTATTTCGTGATAAAATTCTCCATATCTTATGTTCTATTTGTCCTGTTTTTTTAGCTCTTTCGAATGCGTTTAGGACTTTTAGTGGAGTAAATTCTAAATCTTCTTCACCACTTGATGTGCAAACTCCTGATTCATCAGGATGAGGGGTGTTTGCTACTTGTTTGCGAAACATCTCTAATATACGAGGATCTATAGTTATTGATTCAAGTACGTTATCTGCAAGAATTTTTGAATCTAAGGGCATGGCTTTTTAGCGCAAAATTAGGTATATAAACATTGCTTTAGGATTTTTGGAATTAATTTTCTAATCTTTAAGCGGCTAAGAACTTTAGAGCTTCAAATACTAAGAATGCTGGCCAGACTAGTGCTTTTAGAATTCCAAGAACTCCTGCCCAGAAACCTGTGGCTGTGGAAATGTAATATATTGCTGCTCCAAGAAATCCGAGTCCGTAGGCTGTGTTAGAACCTTGACACTTTATTTTATCTTTCATTGAATTACCTCCTGAAGAGATAAGAGTTATAGGATTTAATAAGTTTTTGGATAATTATTAAAATATAAACTAGTTACATATAAGTGGAAAGATATTATCTTATATTCGACTTAAATTATTTTATTGTGCTGATAATATTTTATTGGATGAGTAATAAGTATTATTGAATTGAATAGCTCTATTGAGTTGTCTTAGGAGGTATTAACTTGTTTCTATTTTTTCCTTTGAAATATAAGTTTTTCCATATGGACACTAGTGAGAATATACGCAAGGTAGTTAAATATAGTTTTTGTCAAAAATATATGAAACGTAAGATAATACGTCAGGGGCATAATACCTTGACTGTGACTCTTCCTATGAAATGGGCTAAACGATTTAACCTTCATGGAGGAGATGAAATAGACTTACTGGAGAAGGATAATGGACTTTTTATTGGTGTTGAGAAGAGTGGAGAATCTAAGAAAGTTAGTTTTGACATAAGTAATATGGATATTCCAACTATTTGGAAACATTTCATGGCAGTTTATAGGGAAGGTTATGATGAAGTTAAGGTTATGTTTAATCCTGAGGCAATGATAGATAATCCATATAAGTTTTTTTCTGCTCATAGAGTAGACATGCAATATAAAAAACTGGGACAGAAGAGACCAATTGTGGAAGTTTTGCAGGGTTTTGTTAATAGATTTATTGGATTTGAGATAGTTGAACATGGGAAAGATTATATTTTGATAAAGGAAATGGGTATGATGAGTAGCAGAGAATTTGACAACTCATTGAGAAGAATATTTTTGCTTATTCAGCAAATGGCTGAAGAGACTAATGAGTCAATTAATAGTGGCGATCAAATGGCTTTGGTTCACATGCATGATGTAGATATTAATATTGATAAGTTTCATGATTATTGCGTTAGAGTTTTGAATAAATTGGAGTTGAAGGATGAGAAAAAGAAGAATTTGTATTTTTCTACTCTTTATTTAATGGAATTGGTGGGAGATGAATATAAGAATATTGCAAATCATCTAGTTAATGACTTTCCTAAGGTTAAGTTTAATACCTTAACTCCGCAAAAATTTAGGGAATATGTTTGAGATTTATCCCTAAATT
>JBBSYD010000020.1:0-6698 GCA_038045425.1 Nanobdellota archaeon
TCTATTCCATATCCGTAGATAAAGCAATGTTATCTTAGAAATGTTCATCTACTGTCTCTAACACACATTTAAGAAAAACACCACGACCAAACATAGCTCATTTTTGCATTTTTCAGAAACTCAAAAATACGTTTTGATTATACCCTGTTGAGACTGGGCGTTTTTAAGGCATTTATCGAGATGCAAATAATATTTCGGAATGGATGGATTGGTTCGTGATAAGAAACATTTATAATCTAATATTTTTAAGGAAAATTATGAGATCGAGAATACCTAAGAGAGTTTTAGCCAGCACAATGTGGCCTCCGATATGGGAAGTTGTATCATATGATTTTATCCATCCAAATGGAGATATTGAAACAATTTCTGGTCTGCCTTCAATAGTCACTGACGATCAAGGAAGAAGATTCGAGCAACAAACATATCGAGATGACCCTCGCGTATATTCTGGAACAGTTATAAGCGTGAGATTTAGTGGTCCCAAAAAAGGTGCCGCATTGGAGCAAGCAAGGAAAAGCCTGAAAGAGCTATATGATACAAGAGTTCTAAGTTTTCAAGAATATCTACGTATGAGGTTTAAGCCAACACCAAAAGAGCGTGACGATTATTTTTCACGTCCAATGTTTGTGTAATGGCTAAGCCCAGTAGAAAATACTGATTAAGGTTGAAATTCTCGATAATTCAACGCCCATTTTTTAGAAAATTGATTTTTAGCGTTGATAAAAACGCCCAGAGCAAGATTTGAACTTGCGAATCACTTGCGTGAAAACAGGTTTTTACTTTGGGAACCAAAGAATTTTAGTTTCTCTGATTTCCAAGGAAACTCTCTTTTCTAAAGAGAGTAAGCTTTTAGCAACCTGTCGGAGTAACCGCTGTCCCATCTGGGCTTAAATAATGGGAGTTTTGAAGGGTTTTAAAGATTATGATTACCAATAATTTCCTATATCTTTGAAATTAACAGAACTGAATAATGTATAAACACGAAAAGAAAGAAGGATAGGTTTCATAATTTTTGGGAATCTTGGAAAATAATGCTCCAGTTAAAATAACCTCAAAAATTATATCTTTATCAGGAAGACATACGAATAAGTTTCTTAAAGAATTAAAATAAATGACTAATCTACTTTTCTACCTGTTGTTAATAATGGGACTAATCTTTCAAATCCTAATTTTCCACTCATGATTTCTCCAGGAAAAACACCTAATTCTAAATATTTCATACGTTCATTTAACTTAAATCGAGAATAGCCTAACGCTTTCATACTTTGCTCGACTGTTGCTTCTTGGTCACTTAAGGGTTTTAATCTTGCATATAATTGATTTCTTAGAGTACTATTTACATCCCAAAAAGCATAAGGGGACAATAATTGAATTGTTTCAGCAATATATCTTACATCTTGTTCAACAGACCCCAAAGATCTTCCCTTTTGTCTATTATCTATCAAACCACTATATGTCTCCATGACTTCCTTTTCAATCGCAGGCCTACATAACCAAACCCCTCCTTGACTTAAACCCCACTCAATAAACGCTCTAACCCTACTTTCTACTTGTCTATGTTCTCTTTGAGAGTCCTGAGAAATTCGCTCGGAACTAGACGTAATTACTTTGAAATAAGTTGTTTTATTCATATTATTTTCATAAATAATGCCTTTATAAATCTTTTTATTGTTACCACTATATAGTTATTTTGGTTTTCTTGTTTTAATTTTGTAACTATCAAGCATTGACGACAAACGTTTTTATATTACTTTTTATCGTCGGAACAAAAAGTTTCATTTTGAGCAATTTTAGATACTTATCTGAATATGCAAAAATCAAAGAAAGACTTATCAACGATGAAGTTATTTTGTCATTTTATAATTAATTTGCTTTTGCACTTGTCCACGACGATGCTTTATAGTTACTTAATTTTCAAAAACCGTTATAAATAGTTCTTCCTTGCTTCTTGCAAAATCAGTTGAGCACCATTACCTAGTTAACTTAAAGTGACTTATATTAGCTCTAGATTTTAAAGAACTGAAAAATTCTTCTTCATAAATCAGTAGTTCAGAATCTTTATAAAGTACTGCTATAATATATCAGTACAAGGAGGATAAAAATATGACATTAACATACTTGACTGAAGAAAACTTTGAACAAGAAGTAAAGAATTCAAAAATTCCAGTTATAGTTGACTTTTATGCGGATTGGTGTGGGCCGTGCAGAATGATGGCCCCCATCTTTGAATCATTAAGTGAAGATTATAACGGAAAATTAAAGTTCTTAAAATTAGACACTGAAGCAGAAACAGAACTTGCTCAAAACTTTGAAGTAATGGGAATACCAACTCTTCTTATATTAAACAACGGAAAGATAATAGACAGAATAGTCGGCTTTGGCCCAAAACCAGTTATAAAACAAAAAATTGACGCAATAATCAAAAATATAAAATGATAGATTTTGCTTGTAAAAAATTCGACTTAGAAGAGATAATAAGATGCAGTCTTAGCTTGAGCAAAGCCGAATTTAAAATTTTAAAATTATTTTTATCCAACAAACAAGACTATTTCAAAACACAGGATATAAGTAAGAAACTTAATCTAGAATTATCTACTATTCAAAGAGCAGTAAAGAAACTTCATTCTTTAGATATTATTCAAAGAAGTCAAAAAAATCTTTCTTCTGGAGGCTACGTTTACCAATATAAACTAAATAGTAAAGCCGAAGTTAAATCTAAGATTCAATCTGTTATTAATTCCTGGAATGAAAAAGTTACCTCCGAGTTAAATAATTGGTAAAATCAAAAACACGATGTGCAACCTCGGCTTAAACGTCAGGAATTTTATTCCTGATCGTACTCAAGAACTTCGTTCTTGATGAGCTGAGGTTTGTGATAGGCACTCGTGTTTTGGATGCTCAAGGAACGACATACCTTAAAAGGTATGGTTTTCGGTCAAGTTCCTTGACATGATAAGTCTTATAAGGTTTAATCCTCTAGTCCACTTATGCATAAAGAGGTATTAATTTGTATTGACCGAGATGGAACTCTCATATATGATGATAAGTATTATCTCGGGAGAACAAACGACTGGAAATCTAAAATAAAAATTCTTCCCAAAGTAATAGCAGGATTAAAATTACTTCAATCTCAACTTCCAGATTCAAAGATATTTATGATTACCAATCAACCAGGCATAGCAATAAAAGAATTTCCTCTTCTTACAAAAAAAAGAGACCGAGAAGTTAATCAATATCTTCTAAACCTATTTTCAAAAAAAGGAATAATTTTTGATGGCTTCTTCTTTTCACCATTTGCTTCAAAAGAATATGCCTTGAAACATTCCCAATATCATTTCAAACCAAAATATACAAAAGATTCTCAACTCACAAAACCAAATCCTGGAATGGTTTTCCAAGCCCTCAAAGCTTCAAAATTCCTGAAAAAATTAACAAATATCTACGTAATTGGAGATAGAAAGCTTGATGGACTCACAGGATTAAATGCAAAAGCCACAGGAATAGTTATCCCTTTCAAAAACACATTAGACAAATCCATATTTGAAGAAGCAAGAAAACACAAGAATTTCATAATCAAGAAAGATTTTGTTCAAGCTGCTAAATTCATAATTTCAAGAGAAAAAGATTAAATGTTCAAACTAGCAGTTATGCCTCAGAACAGGGTTCTAAGAAATTAATAATATACATTCAAGTTTGATATTTATTTATATATCTCTCCAATTAACAATTGAAATGGATGAAAATGAAAAATATAAATATCTTTATTTTGATTTTAGGCGTACCTTTAGTGCTTTAGGGCAATGGTTTCACGAACAAGCAGATCAAACATTTCCGCAAGTAGTTACATTAAGATACAATTTTTATAGCGCAACAAATCTAACGGGCTTTAGAGAATTGCCTATTGAACAAGCATATTTTGAAGTAGATATTCTTCCTACTTGTCCACCAGTCGACGATCGCTTTTATTTTCATATAATCGGAAAAAGAATAGAATCTTTAGTACTTCCTGAAAAGAATATTAAGTTGGCTCTATCTTGTTTAAGCATATTTAGGGTTCATTCAATGCAAGAAGAAAGGGAATATTGCCCAAAAAATCTCCCTTTAGAAATAAGACAAAAAGTAACAGACCCAGTTTATGAAACTGTAAAACGTTTAAGACTTACTTCTGAATAATTCTCAACTTTCATTTAGTAATATATAATTATCTCAAATTTGGTTATTTGAAAACTTCGTTCGAAACTATGACTTCCAAACTAAGAACGCATTTTTCTACTTTACTAAATTCCTCAAAATCCCCAATGCGTTTTTAGGATTTTCCGCTTTACTCACAAAACTTCCAGTATTAATCAAATTCGCTCCAGCCTTGGCAAGTTTTCCTATATTATCTGCCTTAACTCCTCCGTCAACCTGTATGTCTATTTTCTTATTCTTTTTTCTAATCTCCCTAATTCTAGCAAAAATATTAAAATCTAATTCCTGCCCTTCTTTCCCAGGATGAACTCCCATAACCAATATTCCATCAACAGACTTAATCAAATCAACTATCTCTTCAACACGAGTTTCAGGATTAATTGCCATAAATGCTTTCATCTTTCTTTCTCTTATTCTTTCAACAAGATTTGCAATTTCCTCTTCAGAAATCGCTTCATAATGAAATATTATTTTTACAAAACCTTTTTTCCTGCATTCTTCAATCCAGCCTACAGGATTGCTAACCATCAAATGAGCTTCAAATTTATTTTTATATTTTTTCAAATTTGGAATTTCTTTAAGTTCAATAGATTTTGCCTCTACAAATCTTCCATCCATAAAATCTATTTGTAATTTATTAGAAATCCCAATCAATCTTTCAAATCTAACAGAAAACTCTTCAGTATTATGTGCAAAAACCGTAGGAATTATGGTCGTCATTTTAATTCATACTTACTTATTTTAGAAATTCTTCTCCTATGTCTTTCCTCATTTGAAAAATCAGATTTAAGCCAGGTATCAACGATTTTATTATTTTCCTTTTCAGTTTTATTCCATCCACTTAGTGCAAGCATGTTAGTATCATTATGTTCTCTAGATAATTCAGCAGTTTTTTTATCATAGGCTTCAACTGCCCTTATTCCTTTTACCTTATTCGCAGCAATTACCATTCCTGCTCCAGTTCCACAAATCAATATTCCCATTGCGTGTTTATCCTTTCTTACTTTCTCTGCAACCTTAAACGCAACATCAGGATAATCGTCCCCTTCCTTATATTCCGGAGTCAAATCTACCGGACTATAACCAGAAAGATGTTTCTTCAATTTCTCTTTTGCTTTAAATCCTGCATGATCTGCCCCAAGATAAATTTTATTCATTTTAATTCAGACACCTCTTTCAAAAACTTTTCAGGATTACTAGTATTTGCAACAACACTTGACACAAGAACTCCATCACATCCAATAGAAATTGCATGGCCAACATCTTTTCCAGATGAAATTCCAGCACCACAAAGTGCCCTAATTCCACTTCCTTTCATCATTTCAACAAACTTCTTCAAATCATTTAATCTATGTTCAGTTATACTTTTTCCAGTAGATATTAATTTCTTATCTTCAAATGCAATTGCATATGGCTCAAAAGCCATTATTTGCTTTGTCTCCTTTAAATTAGAAGCACAAACTATTACATTTAATCCAACTTCACTGCACCTCTTAAGCGTTTTTTTAATATCACTCATCTTAACCCTATGCTCAGAATGATTCAATATTGCCCCCTTTCCCCCCACCTCAACAATCTGCTCAGGAAGAACAAATCCGGTACTCTTTCCAGCCTCTTTAAAATCAACATGCTGAGCAAATATATCCAAAGTGGTACTTTCAACCGCATCCTTCAAAATCACAATAGGAACAGCAACAACCGCCTTCCCATAGTAGATTTCAATCTGTTTAAGCAAATCCAACAACTTAGCTCCAGATTTATAATTTTTTAAGTTAACAACAATCATCTCTTAGCCTCAAATACACCAAGTATTCTCCTTTTTAATACGTTTCGCTTGCCCATTTTTCTTATTTTAAGAAGTATACTCTTAAAATGCTTTGTCAAATAATAAATAAATAATTATCTAGGCATTGAATCGGGTACAATCATTTTCAAAAGGCTTGCTAAAGGCCTATCCCTTAATTCTGGAAGTGCGTCCATCAAATCTCTTTTTTTTGCCATTATCTCCTGAACATAAGCTTTATTCGGGCCTTCATAAACATGGACAATTTTCCCTTCTTTATGTAAACTATCAAACATTCTCCTGTTAGACGCCCCAGAGTCTATTACTGCTCCAACTTGTGGATTCTCTCTTAATGTAAATACCCAATAATTTGTAGCTCCGTTCATAAAAAATTCTGAACGTTTATCCTTTTAAAGATTATTATACCAACTAACCAACTCATTATTCCATCTAACTAATCTACTTCTTCCAGATTATCTTATTGTCTTAAAGAGTATAATTTAAAATATCTTGTCAAATAACTAACTATTATTCAATGTAAATATTATCTCTAACCTTGGGCCATGCTTCTAGAGATGGAGCAACAAGAACTCCAGGGGTGTCTTGTGAATATTGTGCACTGCCTAAGGTTACTATATGCATGAGTTTAGATCTCAGTTTTTCATCTCCCCGGCTACATCCCAAATAAGAAATTCTAGTCAATAAACAAGTTTAAATATACAAT
>JBBSYD010000021.1:0-8873 GCA_038045425.1 Nanobdellota archaeon
TTAGGGATAAATCTCAAACATATTCCCTAAATTTTTGCGGAGTTAAGGTTATAAGTATCTTCTTTAAAAATATTTTATGACAGACAAAATTAGAAAATATCAAGCATTTTTTAGAAGTCTTAGAAAAGGAAATTATGAAGAATCGCAAAGAATTCATGACTCCTTAGACGGAGAACTTGAAAGATTTTTAGAAACTCCTGAGGGAGAGAAATTTTTTAGAAGAGTTTCATTGAATGATAAAACATATTATCTTATTTTTCGTATCTTCGATAAACCATTTGAAAGATGAAAATAATTTTATTTAGAAAATCTTTGAATAAAATCTGCACATTTTTGAAGTGCAGTATGCACCGCAAAATATCCTCCAATATATCCGAACATCGTTATAGCCCCTAATGATTCATTTATATCCATCTGTCGGTCTACTGCATATTTAGCCATAAGATAAGCTCCGCCAATCGCATAAGTAGCTAAAAACGGTGCACAAATAATCGTGGCGGGCCAATTTATTTTACGCTGATTGGTTTGATTTTCAGTAATAACTTCTAAATTATCCATTAAAGAAGGTTTAGTAATAACTATTTAAAATTTTGCTAGATGGTTACTTTTTTAGAATATTTATCATTTAGAATATTTTTTATTAATAATTACTGCGAAAACAATTATCACTGCTGCTGCGACAAGTCCAGTAATAAACTTTAGAATATCGTTTGTTGTTCCCCAGCTTTCTGTGAATCCGTAGAATATGAGAACAATTCCTGCGAATGAAACTCCTGCGGCGATGTTAGTCATGTAGAGAAGAAACATACTTGCAATGAGTGCAATTATTCCTAAAATATAAACTATGAAGAAAACGATTGTTCTGTAATTTTTATTTGCAGTTTCATATTGTTTGCTACATTCGTCGTATGCTTTTTGTTCAATGGTATTTGTGTTTGATTGAGATGCTTGAAGTGCATTACATTGAGCAATAGTCATATTGTCTGTGCAACCATAATATGGCTTCACGTCTGGATATGTGCAGTTATATCTTTCATAGGTTGGTTCAGAATAAAATGCTCTTATTCCAAGAAGAACAACAATAAAAATAATGACTGCAATTGCAATCCCGAAGACAACATTCATCACCTTTGCCATGAATGTTGCAGAAGAATGAAGTTTATAATTGTTTTTAATTCTTATTTATGAATGTTCAATAGGTTTTGCATAAGAGTAGATTATAATTTCTTTGCGAGAAGTATATTTTCTCCAGGCTGGAAATGGTTTTTCACCTCTATTAAAAATATTGGTATCTCCTTGAGAAGACATATAAACTCCAGGAGGAGAAAACCTATTTTTCAAATTTCTTAAAAAGGCAAATTTTGGTGCTCCATTTATTAAAAAATTAAATTCTTCACACGCACCATTTAAAGGACTATCATCTTCCGAACTAGTAAATACATAAAAACCTGCAGAGCGAGAAAATACTAATCCTGCGGGAGTCCTGGTTATATCGCTCTGATGAACGTTCATATCTGTACATTGCATTTTCCATTCTCCCTTATGAACGTCGAATCCATAAGTTGCAATAACTATTTTTGGATTTCCTAACAATTCTCTTACTCCATTTTCAAAATCAGTTAATCCCGATTCTGATAAATTAAAAGTATTTCTAGCATTTGGCATCTCTACAAGTTTAGTAATATCTTGTAATTGTTTAAGTGACATCTTCTTGTGGGCTTATCTAAGTTTAAAATGATTTGTGTTGTTTGAAGTATATGTTATTATTTAGGAGGCAGATTTAGCTCTTGGAGAGTATCTTCTTTTTCCAACGGGATATGTGATAGTATAAAGAAGATATAATTCCGTAAATCTTCTTCTCTGAACTTCAGGCAAACTATTTTGATATGAAATAAATCTTCTAGAGTATAATTCTCGCCGTATCTCTTGAGTATGTTGGAGAAATAATGCTCTTGCTTTTTTAGATTTTTCTTGTTGAATTAATTCTAGAAAATTTATTGTTAAATCAGATAATTCTTTAGACATTGAAATTATTTAGGAAACAATTGCATACCTTCCAGATTGCTTTCTAATTTTAAACTCTTGAATAACCGGTGAAGTAGGACTCGTATGTGTTTTTATTGTGAGATTACCTAACGTATCAAAATTTCCATTAGGATATGGTCTTTCAAGTGGAATATCCCCGTTAAACCCCCATTTAGCAAAAATAATAAACTATTCCTTACTAATTGACGAGTTTCTGCTTCTGGATGAGATTTAGCATATTTAGGATCTGACCTTATGGCTCAAGCACTATCTGCTTTGTAGCCTAATAGATTCCCGATGAATCATAAACTGAAAAAACAATGTTTGCCATATAAAACGCTTTAAAATTATATTAATAAATATTTATGTGATTGATTTTAAGATACTTGTACTCTTAGTTCTGGCAGATTTTCCAGTGATTTAAAACTAAAATCTGAAATGCAATATCCAGTTGGCTTCAAAACTCGGATTATCTGTGGAAACAGAATTTCTGATAAATTCTTTCCTCTCTCTGGACCGTAATCTCTGTCTAGTGAAGGAGAGCATTCAAGCATAGAGGAATACACAACGTCTATCTTGCCTGAAGGAATAAAGTTCAGTGAATTTGGTTGCATTAAGTCTAAAGAGTATCCGATAAATGGTTCTTGATTTAATGGGCCTTTATCTATGCCTATTACTTTTGCTCCAAAATGATGCATTACTCTTGCAAAATAAGGTTTATGAGGATAAAGACTATCTTTGTTTTCTGGAACATCTATTGGCGGATCACAACCACAACCTAAATCAATAAAAGTTATTTGAGATATGTCTAATTTTAATCTTTCTAAAATTTCAAGGGGTCGCCTTATTGCTCCAGCCATATATATAAACTGATCTGGGTGTGCGGTATATTCGCATTCATATTTGCTTAAAAATTGAGCTGCCAAACCAAATAGTCTAGATACATAATGCTCTTGTCTATCAAATTCAGATGTTACAAACGGAGCATCACCTCGAATAAAGAATGCCATTAATTTTATTTAGGAGGTAATAAATTATCCCAACCTTCAATAAATTCTTGGATTGGGGGAACAGTAACGTCCAACTTCTTTGATTCTACATATAATTTTGTCAAAAGATAGATAATCATTCCTAAAGATTTTGCAGATTTGTTATTTCCTGGAATTACTTGATTTATTCCTGCGGTGAAATTATTTGTATCACAGATTGACAAAACGGGAACTCTAACTCTGTTTGCATCTTCTAGTGCATTTTTATCCAACCAAGGATCACAAATAAATATTAAATCTGTTTCGGTAAAGTTTTCTAGATTGGTATTAGTAAGAATTCCTGCTGGATATTTCTTAGTGAATGCTTTAATTCCAGTTACTTCTGAGAATTTCTTTACTGCTCTCCATCCTGCATCTCTTTTACATACTATTATTATTTTTTCTGGGTCAAACTTAGAAAGATATGCAGCACCATCCCTTATTTTATCATCTAATAGGGCAGTATTGAAAACTGCAAGTCCATCTGCTCTTCTTCTGTAAACATATTTTCTCATGTCTGGAGTAATAACTCTTGTTCCTAAATGAATAGAAGATTTAAGATAATCCTCCATGGTAACTAAAGTATTTTCCTTTTCCGTTTCTTCAGATTTAACTTGTTTTTTTAAGTCTACTTTTTTATCTTCTTCAACTGCACTTTCAAGTTTCTTTGCTTTTGCGAGTAATTTAGATAATTTTTCTTTCTTTTCATTACTTTCTTTTGTGTTGGGAATATTATTTTCAACAGCCTCAACTACTTCTTTAACAATTTCCTCTCCTTCTTTGATTGCTTTCTTAGCTACCTTTTTTATTGCCTTTTCAGCTTCAACTAGGACAGATTCATCTTTGGATTTTTTTTCTTTTGCCATTTAATCGCTCTCCTGGGAATTTTCTTCCAAGGTTAATTTGATAGTTAATGGCATAGAAGGTTTTATAATTCTTACCATCTGCTCCAAAGATGCCGAGATAGCACTTTCTAAAAGAGGAACACTGCAATTTCTACGAACGTAATAATCATTTCCATCTAGTTTAATTCTATGCTTCTGAGCATTAATAGTATAGTCTATTCCATGATACATGACTGGACTGCCGTCTAGAGGAATTGGAATTAAAGTAACACTACCTTCATTATATTGTTGTTCTTGTTCTTGTTCTAGTTCTAGTTCTAATGCCATTGTAATTTGTAAATAAACAGCGCAGGAGTTGGTCAAGGGTTGTTTCAGCTTGTACCTGCTAATGTAATATAGGCTTGATTGAAGGGTATATAAATTATGCGGTTGGTTTTTTAGGAACCGCGTAGGAAGTCATTAACTCCTCAAGAGAATTGAATGGAGGATTGATTGATAATGCTCGATTCATTAAAGACTCACCCTCTCCGAGTGATGCAACAACATGATTTGTACATTTCACAAAATGCCGATATTTATTTTGGCAATATTTTATGTATCTAGATTCAACTAAATCTGGATATCTCGCATGAAATTCTGATAAAGTTTGATAAGTTTTACCAAGCAAATTTAGTTTATTTCTTAAATTTCGGCTATGAGAGGATAATCCTTTCAATGAAACTGAAACAGCAAAATGGTTAAAAACTTGCCGTACCTTACTTTGAAAATCATAAAAATCCTTTACGTGGTATAAATATTCCATTCCTAACTCAAAGAATTTTTTATCTCTAGGAGTTGTACTCTTTGGATTGAGTTTCTTTTTGTTTTGACATAGATGTTAATTAAGAAAAGGCTATAAAAAGATTTGTGTGATTTTTGCTAAGCAGTTTTAAGCTAAGTTTAATTGCCAGAAAGAATTAAATAGTTTAGCAGGATGAGTAATGTATGAAACATCAAGTAGTTGAAGAATTAATTAGAAGGCAAAACTCTCAACGAGGTTTAGGGTTAGAAGAAGAGTCTAATAGAGCATATCGCGATAGGGTACAACAAATTTTAAAGGATGCTGAATGTTTAGATGATTCGGGAAGACCTGTTCCTCCTTTTGTTATGTCTCAATTGTATTTTGATTCTAGACCAGTAGAGTTTACAACAGGAAGTAGTGGATTACCCACTATTAGATTGCCGAATTATTAGTTTTATATTTCAATAAGTTTATTGGGTCATACCTTTAAAATTAGTCAAAAGATTAAGCAGTTTGATTAATACTCAAATCAATTTGGGGCACTGGAATCTTGGCAACATTGAAACGGATGTCTGATAATGAGCCATAGTTTCGTCCTGAAGAAAGTTCTATAATTCTAATATATCTTGCGGTTACAATTTGAGGGAATGATATTTGTTTGTTTATGGATTGCGAGAAAGATAGATTTTCCATAAGAGATACCCAGTTTAAAGTATCTTGAGATGCTTGAATGGTGATATTAATTGGAAGTTCTTCTTTAAAGAAGTATAAGTCAAATTGATTTATACATTTCTTTTCACCCAAATCGAAATAAATCCATTTGGGAAATTCCTCGAAGGGAGAGCCATACCAGTGAGTATTTACATTGAAGTCGATTGAGTTAATTGGAGAGAATGAACCATGTTGATTTTGAGAAATTGCATTAAGTGGAGAAACTGGATCATAAATTGTGCAGGTATCTGAGATATTTGAGTCTGTAACGCTTTCTAAGTCTTGGGGGCTAACACATGCTCCATCGTAACATCCAGAAATACAATTATATTCTTCTTTTTTCAAATTGTTATCTTCGCAATAGTACTCATTTAAATTCATAGAATCATAACATTCATCTCCATAAAGAGAGGAGAAATCATTCTCAAACATTATCTGAACTACTCCCTTTGTAAAATAATCTCTAAATTGCTCAGGATCTGTACAAGATTTAATTGGAAGTTCTTCTTTTAGAACATTATCTGGGGTAAATATCTTTTTTATTGTTATTGAAATATCTGTAAAGATAAACAATGAGGAAATTGCTGAAAGAATTACTAAAGAAATTATAATTAAAAAAATCTTATTTGTAATCAAACTCACCATAGAAGATTTAGATGAAAATAGTATATAAATAATGCTAATCGGAAAAATTAATTTTCTTCTGCAGGAGCATTGGACTCTACGTCATCGGATTTATCTTCAAATCCTAGAACTTCAGCATCTTCAACAATTTCTTTCTCAACTTCTTTCTCTTTTTCAGCTATTTCTTCATCAGAGATATTCTCTTCTTTGATTGCGAGTTTATCTTTCTTCTTTCTAGGCATTGGTCTGTGAATGGAAATAGGTAATGCTCCTTCAGATAATTCTTTTTCAGCAATTCTAATTGGATCAAATTTAATTGTTTTAAGCTCATCTGTAGAAATTTTAAGAAGTAAAGGTGCATCCATTGCAATTTGAAGTGCTCTTGCTCCGATTATTCTTGCAACTTCAAACTTTGTGAATTGTTGGTGTTCCATGAGTATAATTGTTTATAAAAACTTTTTAAGCTTTTCTATCAAGTGATCGTACTTAGCTGGGAGTATTTCCATCATACTTTCTATTTCTTTTTGAGTGAAAGGAACATCTCCTCCCTTTTGACAGGAGTGAATCATATGCTTTCCATTTAAGTTTGACAGTCCAATATTTAACTTAGTTTCACATGCTTCTTGTTCTTCTCTTGTTGGGTCAAGGATTATAGAATTTCCTAGTTTGTATAATGTAATAGATAATGGAAGATTTGCTGCAAGAGGGATTTTCTTCTTTGTTCTGTGCTTATAGTCTACTTTTCCATTTTCATCTAATCCTGGAATTACTGAATTCTTTAGAGCAACTAACGCTCCAATTACTGCTGCATCGATAAGATTCCCATCATCATTTAATGGATAAATATCAATCATTACTGTCCAGACTTTCTCTCCTGGCTTAACACATAATTCTTCTAAGTTGATAATGTGAGATTCTCTTATTGATCTGTCTACTAATCTTGGTAATTCAATTGCATCGAATTTTGGTGGACCCATTTCAAATCTTGGTGAAGCCAAAGGCAATAGGTCTGCTGAAACTGAAAGGTTTCCTTTTTCTGGGGAATCTGGATAAGGTTCTCCAATGGCCATTTTAACTCCTACAATAACTTCAGTCTTTCCTAAGATTACTCTTGCGCTTCCTTCTGCACAATTTGAGACATCTAAAGAAACTTTCAAGTCTCTGTAATCAGTTAATTTTCTTCCATCAAATCTCTTATTCTCTGCGAATAACGTTGATAGTGTTTCTATTGTTGCATTTGATACTTCCATTGAGCTCATTTTACAAACTCCTTGAGTGCATTCTTTTGCACTTCATAAATATCTTTGCATGCTGAATTAGCCATTGCTAAAACTTCTTTAACTCTATTTGAAGGAATGTTTCCATCAAGTTGAAGTAAAGTATACTCATCTGAATTTGCTAATTTTGCAACTGGAAAATCTGTTGCTCCTTCTCCTTCTTCAAAGTCTTCTTCTGCCTTATTTAAGTCTAGAACTATATGTTCATCTTGTTTTCCTACTGCAACTGAACAAACTAAATCTGCCATGGGTATACCTGCATGTGCTAAAGCCATGGACGCTGCATTTATCCCTGCAGTTCTTGTTCCTGCATCTGCTTGAATAATGTAAATTTGAACATCAATAACTGTATTAGGGAATTGTTTTAGATCAATAACTGGACTTAATGCCCATTCAGTTACTTTAGAAATTTCTTGAGAACGTCTGTTTGGCCCAGGTTTCTTTCTGTCATTTACAGAGAAACTTAACAAATCATAATTTACTCTAAGAATTGCTTTTTGAGAATCTTGCATATGCTGAGGATGAAGTAATCTTGGACCATATACTGCGGCAATAGCAATTGTATTGCCGAAAGAGAATATTGCTGAACCATCTGCATTTGGAACAACGCCTACTTTTGCAGTCATGGGTCTAAGTTCATTTAACTTTCTTCCATCTATTCTTTTAAATTTCTCGACCATTTTATTTAGCTAAAAAGTCCTCCACCTTATCGGTTAATCCTTCCTGATGGAAATTATCGACTATAAATTCTATTACTTTTCTTGCTTTAATTGCTGAATCTGCAGTTTCTGCATTTATCCAAACCCAACCATTTTGACCAACTACAATATTTGCTCCAGTTTTATCTTTGATTAAAGAAATCATACTTCCTTCTTTTCCAATAATTCTTGGAACTCTTGCAGGAATTACTCTAAACATAAATCCGCCTTCTAGTTTACCTAATCCTCTTGAACGTAATGATAGGTCTATTCCTCTTTGATTCATTCCCCAAATCTTTGCAATTAGAATATCTCCTACTGCTAAAAATTGGTCCATTTCATTTTTATTAATAAATCTTGGAGATTCATCAATTGGTAAGAATGCAGGATTTGCCCAGTCGATGTCTACAACCCATCCATTCATAGTAATGTTGGAAACTCTTCCTATAACTACATTATTTCTTCTTGGAATGAATGCTCCAGTGATAGGAAGTACTTTAACAACCATTCCTGATTCTTCTGAAAGTCCATATCTCATTGCAACTATATCGTCGCCAGATCTTTTTGTTCCGTCGCTTGGAAGAAAATCTTCACCAGAAACAATAACTTCTCCAGGAATAACTACTTTTCTTTTTTTAGATATCGTTTCATCGAATCCTTCTTGTTGAACGGGCATAGAAGATTCTTTCTCTTCAGTTTCATCAAATTTTTCTTGGTAGTTGTCTCTTGCCATTATTTTAAGTGTAGACAATAAAATTAGCCTTAGCCTTTTTGTCTTATTTATACATATTTTTCTGGAAATGGGTGTTTAAAAAGGTTACGGACAACCTGCTGTGTTGCATGATTAACACATAATCAAGTCAATAATGTGAGTTTTAATCTTA
>JBBSYD010000022.1:0-1175 GCA_038045425.1 Nanobdellota archaeon
ATCTTGGAATTATTAATTATAGATGAGCCTGTACTAGGAAAAGCTCATCTACTGTTGATAAACAATATCTTTTTATATGCTTTTTTGTAAGGTGTTTTGTGCCTCAATAGCTCAGCGGTAGAGCGCAACATTGGTAACAGAGAAATCTGGAGATTTCGTGTCTTCAGACTTTCAGTCTGAACATGTTGAGGTCGAGGGTTCAATCCCCTCTTGAGGCTTATATTTTAAAGTGTGGCTTGAGCTATAGGTAAATAATTACTTGGTTTTTGGTATAATAATCTTTAAATAAGGTTTAGGAGTGAGATTTTTATGAGAATTGTACATCCTCAAGTCGGAGAAGTTAGTTTTGAAGACCTTAGAAGATTCATTTGTGAAGGTAAAAAGAATGGCTGGGCAAGCGGAAAAAAGCCTATTAATTTTACCGATGGTAGCGAGGGATATAAGCATGTAGAAGGGAACCTTTTTTATCGAGATAATTATATTGGTGAGGGGAATTTTATGGGTCAAGAAGTCGTTTATTTTATTAACGGACTTCCTACTAGGAATATTCCTCTTTGGGGTATGAGCTATTCCGACTCTTTTAAACTTCCTACTGATTTTCCAAGTGATCAGGCTAAACCTTTTGAAAAAGAAGTTATGAACTTCTTGAAGGATTGCCTTATGCAAGTTCCAGAAGACTTTCCTTTTAGAGGTCCAAATGACCAGGTAATAAGAGAAGTAATGGGAAGAGAGCTGGTTTATGTTAATACTCCTATGGCACTGAGAGAACATCCAAGTTCGAACTATATTGGTGGAGATTTTATATTTAGAGGATTTCATGGTTTCGAAACCATATTTATGGAGCCTGGTAATAAAAATGGTTCAGAAATTTTTAATCTTGTTTATCATGGAAGACTTCTTGTTCCAGAGGCATATGTAAGAGATTAACTTATTTTTTGATTTTTCAAATAACTCTAAGTTTATTAATAGGTAAACTCGGGGCTTTTGATATGCGCGGTAGAGGCTTATAGTATTATTTTGAGAATTCAAATTCTTTTTGAATTATTTTCACTACTTTTTTAAATAATGGATGTGACTTTATTAGAATGTAATTTATGCAATCTTTGTTACAAATCATTATAGCCCAACTTTGACAGATATTCATTAAATTAAATTTATGTCCTCGGTGAAATATC
>JBBSYD010000023.1:0-7761 GCA_038045425.1 Nanobdellota archaeon
GCAATTATTCTCTTAATTTAGACTAGATTTAGGCTATTTTTGCAAACTTCTCTATAATAATTTATAGAAAAATCTCTTTTCTTGAGTCTTTGCTAGGTTATACAAATGCCATTTTGTAGATTTAGGTATGAAATTACCTATTCTCTCCTGAAAGTCTTTCTTGCTTAGTTTTTCTTGATTTTCCATTGTGAATATGAGCGGGTTGGTATTTTGAACCTCCTCCAACCCTATACGAAGTGTCAATTCTCCGTACTATAGTTTAGATACATTCGACTATTTAAAGATTGCTATTACCGTACTTACAATAGTAACATTTAAATATACCAAAGTACTATAAATTAGGAGGTGTTAATTAAATGACAGTACTAAACAAAGAAGAGGAAAAAGCATTCCGCAAGTATGTTACAAATGAAGATTGTATACAAAAAGAATCAAGCTTATCGTGGGATGGCTCTAACCTTATAGTCAGAATACCTAAAGAAATGGCTGAATATCTGGATTTGACTGAGAAAAATAGATTTACAAAAAGCATTTTATTCAAGATAAAAGAAAAGGAGGGACAAATTATAAAAACCTTTGAAGTTATTGATAGAACTAAACAAAGAAAGATTAGAAAGGAAAAACATGATAAACAAAAGACTACCAAATAATGCATTGAGAATACTTGCAGATTTAACAAAAGCCAGAAGACCTATGTCTATTAAGCAAATAGCTGACAGAAATAATGTTTATTGGAAGACTGCAAATGAAAATATAAAAAAATTGGAAACTAGAAAATTAATCCTATGCTCACATGGCACGAGAAGAAATTATTGTAAAATTAATCCAAAATGGAAGATTAAAATTTAGTTACACTGCTGTTCAGTTTTATACTTAGTAATTGGTCTAAACGCAGTAACCTGTCTTTCTCTTTGAACATCTTGATATTTTATTATATCCTTACAAACTTGTTTGGTTGGAATATAAGTTGTTTGATAATTACAACCTCCATTTAAAGTTAAAACATTAGCTTCTCCGTTCTCATCAGTTCCAGTTAATCTTACTTGATTAACAACGCTTTTAATTGTCTGAGGATAAAGATATATTGAAGTTGAAGCAGTCTTAGCTATGTTTCCATCCTGATAAAAATTATGCAATATAGTCCATTGTCCTCCCTGCTCTGCATCCAAATTCTTTAAGTCTAAAGAACAAGAAACAGTCCTATCAACACAATAAACTTTTTTACTAGTGCAGATTCCTAAGAAATAGTCTATACACTTCTCTTCTTGACGATTGCAAGTAGAATAGTCGTAATTAGTATTTTCAATTGAATACGCTAAATTTTTAGTTTCACATTCTTGGTCGGTGTAAGGTACACTCTCCATATAATATTCTGTTTTCATATATTCTTCTTGGTCTTCATATGGAACTTGAACATCAGTACATTGATTAGCAACAGAATTAGAACTTCCCTTGATATTTATTACAAAAGCAACAATCGCTATAATTCCAATTATTATTCCAACAACCAAAAAAACATAAGTAGTGTTTGCCCAATCATTTTCATGCTTTTCTTTTTTTCCCTTTACCATTAGCAATTACTTACCTCTCTAGTACATTGACATGAATCACAAGCTCCCAAACCACCCCAGCTATTGTGTAAACACTGACAATTAGATATTTGGTCACATCCTTTTGTTGATTCCGTATAAGTTTCAATATGCGTTCCACAAACAGTTTTCTTTGCTTCAGAATTAGAAAAAACATAAACTGCCCCAAAAATAATCAAGACAATAATAACTCCAACAATAATCCAACCAGTAGAATTTCCTTTCTTAAACATCGCTATAACGATGTTTTAATTATATATAAACCTTACGACATCGTTTTATGATTGTAGACACAGCAGAAGCAAGATGTACATGTGAAGTCCTATTTATGTTATCCAAAGATAAAGCGAGATATAATCAAATGTTTAAAACAACAAAAGTATCACATACAACGCTTCAGAAAGTGCTAAAAGAACTTGAAAAAGACAAGTTTATTCAGAAAAACAAAATCGGAAGTATTGATACTGAATACGAAATGACTGAAAAAGGAAAGAAATTCCTTATTCAGATTGATGTTCTTAAGGAAATATTGAAATAAATAATATAATCGAAAGATATAAAATTACACAAATTATAGAAAAACATGGGAGAAAATGAGTTTAGCGATAAAGATAAGATAAAAGCATTATTGTGTTGTGATAGACATTGCTGTTTATGTGATAAGCAATGTTCAACTAACATGGAAATCCATCATATAGAACCTAGAGGGGAAGAAGAAAGCGAATCATTTGATAATGCCATGCCATTATGTTTTGATTGTCATGCAAAAATTGAGGCTTATAATAAAAATCATCCAATTGGAATAAAATATCGTCATGAAGAATTAAAAAATCGAAGAAATCAAATTTATGATAAGTACACATCTTCTCTTGTTCCTAATATTAATTTTGAAATTAAAAGCGAAGATGTTAAAATCCATAATCTGGCAAGGTTTTTCATATATAATCTACATCAATATTTACCATGTAAAGTTAAGACTATTTTTACTGTGTATCACAATCAGAAGTTAATCCATAAACATAGCAAGGATATGTATGGCGGAGCAACCTACTGGATTTTAAATCCTAACTCTGGAGGAAATTTCCCACCAAATTTTTTACCGAATATAGGTTTACCTGATAAAATAGAACATTTACAAGTTCAAATTGAAGCGACTATAATCGATAAATTGGGTTGGGAACATAAATTACTTCCAGTTTCATGGATTTGGACACCTGAAAGCAAAGGATGGTATTTCCATCCTTTTTCAAAAGAAGAAAATTAGAGAGAAAATATGCTAAATAAGTTAATTAGAAGAAATTAACATCACCATAATATTTATAAAATGAAATAACCAATAACTAATATGATAGAGGAAATCAAGCTTTTACAAGAAGAGTTTGAGTTAATGGAGAAAGAAAAAGAAGTAAATTTGATGAATTCCTTACCATTAATACAAAATATTGCTCTTAAACTAAAAAATATTAGAAATGACTTATTAAATTCAGATAAACCCAAAGAAGAAATATTTAGAATATATTACCCATCTATGGTTGCATCAATTGTTCTCCAAAACATGAAAGATAGACTAAGCGAAGCAAAGATAATGCATGATAATCCTATTATCGCTTTAAATTCGCTTAATGTAATTCCTTCTTTAAAAGTGATTAGTGATTATTTAGAAAAAGGGGAAACAAGAACAGATTTTGTAAGATTAACCACAAATTTACAAAATTCAGCAATTAGTAATGACTTATTTAAGATTAATCAAGAAAGACTTAAAGAAGGAGATAATGTACTTAGAAGTATAGTTTCTGACATAAAATCAATAGAATAAAATGGTTGAACAATCTAAAGTAATAGTTGATAAGTGCGTACTTATTGGAGCATCGTTGAATCATGATTGTCTGTGTATGCCTGAAAAGATAGTTGACCCACATTACTTAACTTCTAAAAGATTGTTAGATTACTTAAAATTAAATGCAATTAAAAAGGAAGGGATGATTTTGAAAATAACTTCTGATACAACAAAAGTTAAACTTGGTAATATCATGGAAAGAAATCTCTATAAACTTAATAAGATACACAACCTTGATTCTAAGACAATTTTAGATGAACATACCTTTGCAATGGTCAAAAGTACTAGTGTTTTATCTGAATATATTAATTCATTAGAAGTATTAGACATAAAGGACGGAAAGATATACCAGATTAGAAAAGAAGTTTCTGAATTCCATCGTTCAGTTCCAATAATTCTTAAGAAAAATAATCCTAAAACAGAAATTAAACGAAGAATTTCTAAAGCCAGAGGAATTTTTAGAAAATTTGAACGTAGATGGACAAAAGAAGATTTTGAAAATGACTTTCGTATACTAAAAAAGCTATTTAAAAAGTTTCGTGGACACCCTTTAGACAAAGAAGACACTGAAATTCTAGCTTATGCAACTTATTTAAAAAGAGAAACACATAAAGAATATAACATATGGATAGCTTCAACAGACCATCATTTTTCTAATGTTATAATTGATGGAGGACTTAGTTCAATAATTCCAAATAAAATAGAACAAAGATTTCAAGTAAAATGCGACTGGCCAGAAAAAGTATTAGGAGAATTACTAAGAAATAATCAAGTTATTGACACGAATGATACCAAGAATATTTAAATAACAAAAACTCATTCTTTTTATGGAAAGACCTCCAACTCCACAAGAAAAAAGACAACAACAAAATATTATGAGTGTTATTCTTATTGCAGTAGCAATATTCTTTTTCTTTAAAAATCGAGCAGATATTTTAACTCCCATAATTGTTCTTATATTGGGTCTCGGAATAGGCAAAGATGTTAGAAGTGTATTATTATTCGCTTTGAAATGGGTTATAGCTAAGATATTTAAAAAAAATACTCCAACATATGATTTTTCAAATGCAAAAATGACTCAAAAGTCTGGAAGAGATTCGGTTATAAATAATGGAACTATTACAAATGTTTATAATAAATAATTTTATATATTCTAATAAATTATATATTTAAGGAGGTAAAAGTAATGGCAATATTAAAATCAATTTCGACGTTTCTTGCAGTAGTAGGCATTATTATGACTGTATTTGCTAAGAAATATCCTGCAATTGGAGCAATAGGCGTCCCTATTGGACTATTAGGTCTTTTAGGAATATATTATTTATCCTAGACAAGAAACATTTAGTTTAAATTAATTATAATTTTCTTATTTTTTTAATTAATTTTTCTAAACGAATATTAAAGACTAAAAATCCTATAATCCCAAATATTAACAATAATACAATTAAGAGTAGTTTAGATATTTTATAATCTGGAGTTACGGCATCCATAGAAAGAATAGAAAGAATAAACGCTCCAATAAATCCAAGATATAAATTTTGAATATTTAAAGTGTGTTCATATTCTAATTGATACAAAATCAAAAGTTTGTCTTCCTTATTTACCATGTTAAAATGAATCAAAAAAATATAACAATGAAGTTAAACCAAGAATGAACCCAATAATGAACCCATTTATAGGAATCGAAATACTTGAAATAAAAAAACTAAAAGGATTAGATATAATCAGTAAGAAAGAAACTATTAACCCTATTGACGCCCAGTTCCTTTGTACTTTATTTCTTTTAAAAGGAGCTAAAACCATAACGTCTTTAAGATAAGTATCTTTAAATTCCTTTCTTTTTTCACTTTCCATAACACTTTTCCCCATTTTTTCTCCAAAATCAGACTTCTCGTTCATTTTTTCATCATCCATTTATAAAGAAAAGACTTTTAGGGCAACCCCATCTTTAGTATATATTTTCTAGTAACAAAACCCTTTCGCAACTTAAAAATTAATCCGAATATATTCTAACAACATTTCCAGTAATACTCTTTCCAGTTATTTCCGTATACAAACTTAAATAACCCTTAGAAAATAATGAAGTCTTAGAAGCAATTAAATCAATTCTAGAAACTCCCTCTTCAAAAGATTGCTTAACTGAATCAGGATACTTAACCATTTTAGCCGCTTCAGATAATGAAGTAACAATCCGAACATCTACTTCATCAAGCACATCTTTAGAAACCATTACCTGAGAATCTTTTACAACTGCATAATATACACTTTCTCCAACCAAAATTTCTATTTTAGGATAATTAGAACTCAACGGAGGATTATGTAAATTATATGCCTTAATACTATATAACAAATAAGAAACAAAAGATTCATCAAACTGCTGTTCAGTTTCCTTAAGACTCAAATCTTTAGCAGGATTTTGTAAAGTAACTACATTTCCAGATGGCTTAAACAAAGCAAAATAAAAAAACATTCCAATTAACAATAAAACTACAAATACAATAGAAACCCAAATAGCCCACTTCCCTCTCTTATTCATATGGAATTAAGCAGAAAACAATATTTAAAACCTACTCTCTCATCAAAATAGCATGACAAACAAGAAGAAATTCAGAATCCTAGCTGCTTCAGACACACATGGAGATTTTAAAGTAACTCGTAAATTAGCAGAAAAAGCAGAACGAGAGAATGTAGACCTAGTAGTTCTATGCGGAGATATCACTAGCTTTTTAGAAACAAAAGACATTATCGCCCCATTCAAAAGAAAAGGAAAAAAAGTTCTCCTCATTCCAGGAAATCACGATTCATTTGCAACAACCGATTTCCTTGCAGAATTCTATGGAGTAAGAAATATTCATGGTTATTCAGTAAAATATGAAGATATTGCCTTTTTTGGAGCAGGAGGAGCAATTAATCTTCCAGGATTTCCTGGTGCAACAACCGAAAAAGAAATATTTGCCAATCTCAAAAGAGCGCATGATGCAATAAAAGGAATAGAAAAAAAGATTATGGTTACACACATGCATCCATCAGAAAGCATTTCAGAATTTTCAGGATTTGCAGGCAGTAAATCAATCACCAAAGCAATCAAAGAATTCAAACCCAATATTCTAATCCACGGACACATTCATGAAGCTTCTGGCTTTGAACAAAAAATAGGAAAAACAAGAGTTATAAACGTCGGTGAAGATGGAACTATTATTGAACTCTAATCATAAGTATATGTTTACATAACTAAATACTTAAAAATAAACAATTACAAGAAAAAACATGGTAACAAAAGTTATTCAAGCAAGAACTGCGGAAGAATTCACAAAACTAGAACAGGCAGTTCAAGTATTAGAAGATAATTATACGATTACCGGCGATATAGAACTTAGCGTTAGAACTGGAGTAATGGATGGAATAACTATAGAACCATCAAATTATGCATTTAAGATCGAAGAAATAAGAAGAAAAGAAAAATGTACTGGAGAAATGATATATGTAACTCCTACGAGAGCAGGAATAAAAATAGGAACTAATACTTATATTATAGAGTACTCAAAACCAAAATCTTCCTAAAAATCCAATAAACCTTCTTCAACATCAAATCCCTACTAAAAATCAAAGATTTCTGCCTGAAAAATATCTCTTAATATATATTTTTACTTCCTGATTATCTCTATCCATTTTAGCCCTTCCTTCTCTAAACTCTCCATCATTATAACAATTACACATTTCACGCATACTGCATCCTCTTAAAAATCGACAATCCTTACAACTAACTTTCTCAAAATTAATTCTTCCTTCACCATCAACAAGAGTTCTAAATGAATGAGGAACACTTCCAAACTTATTCCTCAAAGCAACTTTTATTACATCCTTCTCAAAACCTCCTCCCATTAAACCTCCGTGCCCACCAATAGCAAAATAAAATGATTTAGAATTATTTCCCAAAAGAACTAATTCTTTTCTAACTTCATCAATTCCAGTTTTCCCTTCTAAAAGTCTAGCATAATTTAATATTCGTGTTTTAGCAAAACTCACAGAAGGAGAACTATTAAATCCTCCTCGCATATTTGCATAACCATACCATTCGCTCATTAAAGTAGCAGTTAACTGTCTTCTCTGTTCACCATTAAAACTCTCATACCCCTCAAAGAAATGCAACTCCTTCTGTCATAAAGATTCATACACTCTAGAAATATCTCCATCCTGTGCTAAATCACTTAAACCATCACTCATAAAAAATAAATCTCTAAATGGTTTATAAAAATATAGTTACAGAGAATTCTGATAATCATGTCATCCTTTCGCAGAATTCTCTGGACAGGGAACTCTGTACCAAACATGATA
>JBBSYD010000024.1:0-6548 GCA_038045425.1 Nanobdellota archaeon
AAAGAATTGGAATGTCTAATTTTTTATTTTTAGAATCAAATTATGATCCTAAGAAGTTAGAAAATGGACCGTATCCTTATTTTCTTAAGAAATGGGTGAGCGGAGATACTGGACATCTTTCAAATAGTCAGGCAGGACTTGCAGTTCTTGAACATTTTCATGCAAGATTAAAAAATGTAATTCTATCTCACATAAGTAAGAATAATAATACTCCTCAAGTTGCATTGAAGAGTTTTAAAAAAATTATTAAAGAGAGGAAAGACTTTAGTGCTCATTTGGGTGTATCAATTGCCGATTATCCGACGGAGATTTTTAAAATTTAGAATTAAAAATCAAAAGTCTTGGGTGCAATTCTCTCTTGCAAATTGAACATTAAATAATTATCTTATTCATCGTCCTATTTTGTCCAATATTGCATAAAGTCTTGTGTAACACTTTCCTGCAAAAAAATTTAGTTCAGTGAAGCTCCCCACCCCAAGAGGTTTGCCTGAGGGCAAATCCTCACTGCGGTTCGGAGTGGGGCATCTTAACATAATACTGAACCTCTCTTCCTGAAATTTCTCTACTAAAAGTTATTATCTGATAATTACGTTATTATTTATTGTATTTTAAAATATTATATCTTATTCTTGCTGAATCTTTATCCCCACAGCAAGCTATGAGGTATTACTATAAATAAATCCTCTTTAGCAGTAAACCGATTCGAAATCAAAAAAGGAAAAAATTTTTTGTTGACGAAAGGTTTATAATTAAGAAAACTATCGATAAATAGTAAAAAAGATGGAAAGGAAGAATATTATTTTCCTAGTTGTATTGTTTTTGGGAGTTGTTATGCTGATTGAATTGGGGAGTGCAAGTGTTTACATAAATGATGTATATTTTACCGTTCCTGATTCTGTTTTTGTGACCAATGAAAGAATTTCGTTTATAGGGTATGTTTATCAGGCAAATTATAGTGATAATGGAACGGTGGTTTCTTTATCTCGGGCACTTGCAAATGCAGTTGTTAATTTTACAATTTCTAATTCTTCAGGTATAATAAGTAATTATACATTTACTACCGATAGTGTAGGGGCGTTTTATTCTGGAAGTAGTTATTATACTAATACTACAAATGTATCTGCTCCCGCAGTTGCCGGAACGTACACGTTGAGGGCGGAATATCTAGATTTGAATTCAAATATCTCATTTTCGCGATTGAATATAACGGTTGTGAATCAAACGCTTGACACATTAAGCGTTAGTTCTGACAAAGCAGTGTATAATCCGAGTGAAACTATGAGCATTGAGGCAGAGGCAGTGAGAGTGATAGGAGACTCATTAATTTATATTGCGAATGTGACTGTTAGTGGGAGTGTAAGAAATTCAACAAAGGCAATCATTCAGACTTTTAGTTGCATGACTGGAAGCAATGGAAAATGCACAACTTCTCTAACTGCTCCTTCTTCATATGGGAGCTATTTTGTGGAATTGGCTGACTTTAAGACATTTAGTTCATTTACAGTTGTCCCTTTTTCATATACTCTATACATGAAAGATGACTTAAGTAGTATGAAGAATGTTTTTGCTCTTGGAGAAAATGCAAAGGTAGATATTGAAATTGTAAATGCTTCTGATTTGGAAAGTTATACTTTTTCAGGATATATTGCAGATTCGGCAGGAAATTCTGTAAAAGCAATTCCTTCAACAACTTTGACAGCTACAAATTCATTTTCAAATAGTTTTTCTTTTACAGTTGATAGTATTACATTTAGCTATGGAACATATGTTGCATATCTTAATGTGTCTAAAACTGGAGATGGAAGTATTGCTTCCACGACCTCTTTCCAGGTGCAGGACTGGATGCTATCGGTAAATAAGAAAGGTGCAAGTTCAGGATTTGAGTATGAATATAGTTCTTTTCCAAATAGTGTATTAAGATTTGAGGCAATTCCAACTTATCGTTCGAATGGCTCAGTTATAGGAAGTATATCTAATTCTTCATTTAGTATTAGTCTAAAGGACGGACTAAATAATGCAGTTAATTCTACAAGTGCAAATTGGAATGCTTCATGCGGTAAATCTGGGTGTTATGAATTTTCATTGACTTCACCATCAACAATTGGTAAGTATACTATGTATAGTTCTCTTTCATATTCGGGTGACACTCAAATTGATTCAAGGGCAATAGATGTGATTTCAGGGGTTATGTCTGCACAATCAACGGATAAAGATAAGAGTATAAAAGAATTATTTGGGACTAATGAGTATGTTTATTTATCTCTATCGGCATATAATCAAACAAGTAGTGGATTTAATTTAAGCGAGGTAGAAGTTTTTGTTGTTTCATATATGAATGGCTCTGATTTTTCATATACTCAAGTTAGTTATAATGCCGTGAATTCTTCCAATAGTGTTAATGAGTGGGAATGGAACTCAACAACGCAATTGATTAAAATGGATGTTCCAAAATCGGGAGGATTGTATAATGTTTATCTTTTTGGAAATAATCGTTCATTTGGAACAGAGACGAAGTTTATAGTTAATCCTTATGATGCTTGTGTTGTTCCAAAGGATAGTGCTTCCAGTTCTAATTCAGGATATCATTATGTCTGGCAATTTAAAACAACTGATACGGTGTATTTTGAAATTCAGTTGACTCAAGCAAATAATCCTCTTGGTAAAGCAACGGCGGTAAATGGAACTGGAAATTCAAGTTCGTATGGTATGGGCTCTCAATGTAATGCAGATACTACAACTAAACAAATTGTAAGCAATGCGACTTTGACTGTTGTAGAAGCTAAAAATGCTGAATCTGGAATGGTGCAAACTCTGAATACTTCTGCGTCCACATGTCAGGCTAGTGATAATTCGGGAAGATATACTTGTACAATTAAACCATCATCTAAATGGAGCGGGGGAATGAATATTGTTAAAATTAATGTTCAAGGGACAGATGGAACAACTTCCATCTTATATGGGGGATTTGAATCAAGAGCATTTTATCTTTATGGATATAGTCAGACATGGCAAAACAATCCTACTAGTAATGTTACACTTACTCTTTCACTCTATGAAGCAGGAAGTAATTGGTGGAATAGCTATGGGAGCTCTGGAATTAAAGGTAGTGTTTCGGTAAAAAGAATTGAATATCAGGGAAGAGATGGGGAATGGATATGGCCTCCAGTTGATTCTGGATATAATGTTTCTCTTTTAAATTCGAGTTCTATAACTTCTGGTTCTGGTTCAATAAGTTTGCCTGCAAGTTATGCTTCTAATGGTACTTGGAAGACTGGATATTATAGGGCAGTGTTACAGGCGACGACTTCCTCTGGAGATACTGACTATGGCTATGCATGGTTTGGAGTTAAGCTTTGGGATGTTTATGGACAACCTATTGATTGTACCACAAGTGCATGTAATTATAAGAGTTATTTCAATTCTTTGGAAAATATTAGTTTGTTCGTTACAATAAATAAGGCCGGGGCTAATTGGTGGAATTCTGATACTGGCGGGCAGGATATTTATGGAAATGTTTCGATAAGCGTAAAGAAGATAGAAAATTGTAAAACTTGGCCTTGTAAAGAATTGAACTCTTCGGAGTACAGTGCAACTGCAATAAATGTTAATTCATCAAGTCCAAGTTATTGGAGTAGTAGTGCTAACTTAACCACGGCTACGCCTTATATAATTCAAATAAATAAGACTTCGGGAAGTTGGAATACTGGATATTATTCTGTGGTTTTGAATATTAATAATACTGATACTGGGAGTGCATGGTTTAATACACTGGCATTTTATGTTGAGACACAACCTGTAAATTCTTCAGGAACAGGATATAAATATACAATTAGAGGAAACCAGCCAATGTACTTTAACGTTACAACGACAAAGAACTATAAGTGGAGTTATTATGGGGGCACGAGATATAACGAGTCTGATTATATTAATACGAGTGTAGTTAGTTCTGTTTTGAGAACGTGGGATTCTTCAACTCAACGTTCTCGAGAATTTAATTATCCTACTGACTTTAATATTACTCCTCGAGTGGTTAATGGAACTGGATTGCTAAATGTAACTTATTTGAATGGAAGCTGGCCAACGGGATATTACTGGGGAGAGTTGACATTAAATAATTCGGGTGGAGAAACTTCAACAGGATATTTGTGGTTTAATGTTCAACCATTTAGAGTTCAAGTAAATACTAATAATTATAATGTGGATTCTGAACAGTGCGTGAATACCACCTTGGATGTATATGATTCTGATTGGAGTTCATCTACACGTTTATGGGGTAATTATTCAATAACGAGCGTTTATGAAGATACCTGGAACGGATATTCTCAATCCAGAGAGTCTTATTCGAATTATACAATTAATGGAGGAAGTAATTTAACCTCTTTTAATGCTTCTACAAATAATGTTACGATTTGTCCAAGTAATGGTGCATGGGGCGGGGGAAGTTGGGGAGGGTATCATTATTTGAATATACTTGTGAAAGATAATTCGGATAATAGTACTCAAACGGGTTGGCTGTCGTTTAGAACAGTGCCATTCACAATTAGTTGGAGCTCGGGAGGAAGTTATGCTTTGACAAGTGCAAATATGAACGCAACTGTGACTTTGACGAAGCCAAATGGTGCTTCTGCAAATGGGAATTTAACTAAACTCTATCAGTGGAGATATGATAATTATCAGAGTACTAAAGAAGAATATAGATTTATAGTAAATTCTTCTGGAGGTAGTTGTGATTCGGCAGTTTCTGGACAATGTAAAATAACTGGAACTGGGAATATAACTATTATTGCTCCTTCGGGGGGATGGAGAGTTGGATGGAATTATATTCAAGCAGAATGGACAAAGGATACTGATTCATCTATTTCAGTGCAGGATTGGAGTGGAGTTTCGTTTGAAGGAAGAAGTGGATATAGTGGATATTTCTCAAATACAGATTCAAATGGAATGTGGAAGTATTATTTCACACAGGATGAAAATATTACAATAAGACTTTATGTGCAAGATATTTCTAATGCTGGTGCTTCAGTGACTATAACTGATGTGCAGTATTCTAACACTGCTAATTGCTGGACTGAATCATGTAGAAGTTATACTTCAGCGACTTTTTCTCCTACTTCAACGGATGGTAGTGGAATAGCAAATCTTCAAATTAAAAAGAGTGATGGAACGAATTGGAGTAAGGGAGATTATTATATTAAAGCAACTATTGGAAGTGTAGCCGTTACTGGAGGAACTGTACGAGTAAAGGATTTCACTGCTCCTAATATTACTGCAATGAGTATAACTGATAATTCTACATATAATACTAGTATTTCTTTCAGTGCAACAACTTCGGAAAATGCTCAATGCTCCATTTATCTCATAAATTATAATAACTTCTATACTTGGAATTGTTGGAATTGGAATGTAACTAATTCTTCAAATTCATCATCAGCATCGGTTGAAGGGGCATGCAATTATACAAGATATAATTACAATGGTTCATCATATTTAACTGAATGGATTTCAAATAATTATCGTTCATATTATGATGGGACTAATTGGTCTTCATGTTCTAGCTCTGGTGGTTCACAATATTGTTCTGGAGATTCGAGTAAATATACGAGATTGTCTGAATATATGACTACTGGAGGCACATCTCACTCGATGAATTTGAATATTACTGCATTGCCCAACCAGCATTATGGATTGCAGATGTGGTGCTATGATGATGACTATAATTATGTTAATAAACTAGTGGCATTTAAGGTGAATAACACAATATGAAACTAAAAATACAAATAGCAATTGCATTTCTATTAGCTTTTGCTTTAAGCTTAGGAGTTGTATCTGCAGCTGCGAGTTTTGTAGTTACGAGTTTTTCCTGCTCACAGGCAGATGTAGTAATAAATTCTTTATTTTCATGTAGTGCGACAATTCAAAATTCTGGAGATGCTAGTGGAACTTTGAATACTGCTACATTATATTCTGATTCAGAAAATTGGCTGGAGAGTTCAAACTATCCTCAATCCTATGGGCAATCTGTGAGCCCAGGAAATAGTATAACTATTAGTTTTTCTGGATTAAGGGCGGTAAAATCTGGAAATAATGGATTCTCAAAAATAATGCTTGACTCCGTTACTGATAATTATGTTGTGGATAATAACAAAAAAGTAAATATAATAGACGTGGCAGTTACGTTAGATAACTCTGCTTCTTCCGCAGTTATGGGTGGAGAATGGACTGCAACTTCTGAAGTAACTGCTGGAGGAGAGGTTGATGTTAGTTTGACATTTACGTCTAATTCTGGAGGATGTTCAATAGGAAGTCAGACAAATCCAAAAACTCTTGCGGGAATGACTGATGGAAGTAAACAATCAAGAACTTGGACAATAACTCAAGGAAGCTCTGGAAATTGTAGATATACTATTTCGGCAGTTGCAACGGGAGTCGGAGGAACTGCATCGGAAACTGATTCGGCAACTTCCACTATAACTTGTACTGATTGCCCTGTTGAAAGCACGACGACTTCAAGTAGTTCGGGAGGTGGTGGAGGCGGGCCCGCCTCCACC
>JBBSYD010000025.1:0-5851 GCA_038045425.1 Nanobdellota archaeon
TTTTCTAACATCTTAGGATCATAATTTGATTCTAAAAATAAAAAATTAGACATTCCAATTCTTTCATTTACATTTTTACAAGCAACTCCCACGTCGGTAATTACAGATACAACTTTATTTTTTTCTTTTATAGAAAAAGAAACAGGTTCATTTGCCTTATGATTTTTTTCAAACGCTTCTACTTCCAATCCTCCAATATTTATATTTTCATTTTTCCCAATTACATTAATTAATTCTTCATTAGAACATAAAAATCCATTTTTTGCAGTTCCATTTGTTGCATAAATTGGAATATTTAATTGTCTAGCAAAAACATCAGTTCCACGAATGTGATCTACATGTTCATGTGTTAAAAATATCCCTTTAATCTTCCGAGGATTTAATTTTAGTTCATTCATTCTCAAATTAATTTTCTTTGCACTTATTCCAGTATCTATAAGAACTGCAGATTTCTCGTTTTCAACATAAAAACAATTTCCCGATGATCCAGATGCAATTGCTGTAACTTTCATTTTTCCCTCTTAGTGTTATCTCAATCCGTTTTGCCTATTTAATCATTCTTATTTTTTAGGCTTTCAAACAAATGCACAAAATACTCTTCACCTGACTTTTTAGTCATTTTCTCGACGATAAGTTCAGGAGTAGAATGTGCTAATCTACCAAGAACAGGATTATGGTCCACAATTAATTCATTATTTTCATCAAGTCCTTTTGCTTCAATTCCATCAATTCTTGCTCTTTCAGGCAGAACTTTTTGAATTTCTTGTCCAAGATGTGTTGCAACCACAAGAAAACAATTTTTCTTAATAAAATAATCTGCAGTTGCTGCAATTATTTTTCCAGCAACTCCTGGTTCAGTTACAGATTCAATTTCATCTGCTAAAATTAAAGTTTTATTTCCTGTCTTTATCTGTGACATTTGAGTAAGAAGTGTTTCAAATGCCCCCTTAGAAGCTGAGCCCTTATTTTTAGCGAAATAATAGACTTCAGAAAATAACGGCATCTTAATTTTTCCATTAATAGGCAAACCAATTTGCATTAAACTAATATTTTGAATAATATGCTCTAACAAAGTAGTCTTTCCTCCGCTATTTGCTCCAGTTAATATAGAACATCTATGATTAGAATTCAATTCAAATCCAATTGGTTGAGCATTTTCCAAGAACATATTCTGTGCATTTTCCATAGTTATATCGTCGGTAATTGTTATAACTTGTTTATTTTCTCCAATCCATTTTGCAATTCCAGATTCAAAATCAAAAACTAGCAATTCTCTTTCAATTTCATTTAATAATTTAGGAACTTGCAATAATTCTGCAGAATATTTTTTAATCTTTCCAGCTTCAGATGTAAATCCCTCTATGCTTTGAATTCTAATTTTCTTTTCCAATTCATTCTCATCAATTTCAATTGGAACCTTTTCTACAAAAATATCTTCAGAAAATCCAGAATTCTTTATCAATTGTTGAACAATTCTTTTTAATTCATCCGGTAATGTTCCCCTACTCAGAGCATTCATCAGAACCGCCCCAGAAATTGTAAGATTTTTCATTTTTTCTTCCAATTCAGCATTCATTTTTTCACAAGCATTCTCAACATTTCTTCTATCCAGAACTTCTTTCTTTCCAATATTAACTAATTCCATTAAAGGAATTATCTTATTTATCGTCGATAAAATAGCTTCACTTAATTCTTTTTCTTTCATCAGTTCAATTATTTTATTCCATCCAGAAATTTGACTAACATATCTTTCCAAATAAACTTCATTTTCATTTTTCAAAAATACTGCTTGAGCTAATTGTTCTAAAGCCATAGTATACTGCTCGCAATTCAAAACTTGCACAACATCATAAACCTGCAATTCCATAACATCTCCCTCAGAGATTAATAGTTTGCAAGGACATCCCATTTCTCTCAATCTTAAAAATGTCTGTTCATCTTCAGTAACTACAATAATACTATAGGAAGGTTTCCAACTTGGTCTAGGCGCTTTAATTTCTTTTAAAAATTCTCTTTCATTTCTTTTCAAAGAAGAGAAATACATTTGTCTTTTATTCAATATATCTAATTCTTGAGTAAAATCAAAGAATCCCAAGAGCGAAGAAGTATCTGGAAACTGAAAATGCCTAGCAATATCTGAAATTACTTTTCCATGCACAACCTTAGCATCATTTGTCTTATACAAACTTCCCGAATTTCCTCGTATGCTAGTCTTATTTATATTAAATGGAGAAAGTCCATTCTCTATAATAAACTGAATCATCTCTTTTTTCATATTTCTTCCTAACAAACACCATTTTAAAGTATTATTATAGTCAAAGACATTGAAAATTGAGTGTTTGTCTTTAGCTATTAGAGGAAGACAAAACAGTTTTTGGCTCAAACAATTTGGTCTTCCTGTATATACTCAAAGAAATTACATAATGTTTAAATATACACATTTTAAAAAATAATTATGGCAAGAAAAGAAGTATTCACATGCGATTATTGCAATCTTCAAAGTCCTTCATTTTCAGAAGGTTCAGGAATTCCATTTAATCTTGGCTGGAGAGTTCTCAACTCATTCGACTTCAAGGCATCTCATCAATATAAACACGAGACTATAATGAAGCACTTTTGTTCAAATCATTGTCTTCTCGCGCATGTTCAAACTTTTATCCAAGAACAAGAACAAAATCTAGTCTCAAAAGGCAAGGAAGCGATAGTTTTAAAAGTCCCTCAAAGTCACTAATTTTAAGAGGGATTGCAACCTCAGAATGCATTTTCTGAACAACAATAATATGGCTAGTAAAGAAGAAAGACAATTTTATCCAGGAATGATAACTGAAGTTAATTCTGATTATGTTAGAACTATTGTTCAGGTAGGCACAGAAGAACGAGAACTTTCTTTTCCTAGACAAGTATTAGCATATCATCGATTATTCACCAGAGGAGACAGATTTAGATATTTTCCAAGTTCAAGAAATGAGTTAGGTATATTCAACATTGGAGATTTTGAAGTAGTTGAGCTTGATACAACTCCAACAATCCTTCCCCATAATTTTCTAAAAAGTTTATGTAATCCTTCTTCTGAGGATTTAGGAACTTTAAAATAAAAAGGATTAAAAACATAAAGTTTAAAACCCCCATTAATGCCCATATTCTAGAGTCGAGGAGCTGACTTCGGGATTTGTTATTAAATTAACAAAAGTTGCTAAAATATCAACTTTAATTCTGAGGAAGGTCCGGACATCAGGTCATTAAATTGACAGACATGACTCCCTGAAAAGGGAAAGGTCGTAAGGCCTAGCAACATAACAGAAACGACACCGCTTTCACTGAGCTATGAAATATGCATTGAGCTGAGAAGTGAGAGATAGGATGAAACGGATGCCTTCATGGATGCAACCGCTATAACCGCGGGCTTATGTTAAATCACGTAAGTGTTTAACATTCAGAGAATTGCAAAATTCTCTGCAGACAGATGTCAGCACAGACTATTCGTTTAACCGACGAAGTCTGACAAAATCTGGCCTACCTCGCAAACACGCAAGTGTTTGGGACTTCGCGGATTCGCAAGAATCTGCGTTGTCGACTCTATTTTAATTAAATTTTAGTATCTGAAGTATAAACTGGGTGAACACACTCGGAAAGTTATTATCTAACGTTCAATTTAAACCATTTTAATGCATTGAAGATAATTTATTGAATTATTAATAATTATAGACCATCCTTTGACTTATACAGAATAAGATATCTATGTTGAGTTGCCTTGCAGATTAAATTTATTAACACTCACTAATCTAGCCAAATATGCAATATCTACTTAAATCTCTAGAAGAAATTGATGGAACTAGAATACTAGGGGTTGAACAAATACCTTCTCTTCTGGAACAACTCTTTGGAAAAAAATTTGATTCAGGTCATTTCTATAGAGAAGGAGTATTTTGGTATTCCTATCCTAAACATGAAAGAGTTTCTCATCATGCAGGATTAATTCTTAAACAAGTTGAACGTCAAATATTTCCCTTCGAGGTTTATGAAGCACTCAGAAAACAAGATACTTTTTAATTATACCAAGCACCATAATTTTTTTAAACATCATTTATTCATCATAAAAATGTCCGATTTAATAAACAAAGTAATAAACGTGAAAAATTTAGCTTCTTCAAGATTCGACGATTTCATTGAAAATATAAGAGCAATTTTATACGGAAGAAGACTTACTTCCAGACAAGACAAGGTATTTCGCGAAGAATATTTACGCAATCGCATCGAAATTCTGGAAATGCATACCGATTTAATTCGTGACGCTGCATTGCTAGAAAGAGGAAGTTATCTTGCACCAAACTATACTAATAATGTTGTACGCGAGCAGAGCAGTCATGACAAATTTATACGACAAAATTATTTTCGCTTTCTTCAAGAGGATTCTAAACAAACACTAGGATATTATGAATATTGTTATCAAGAATTCCAAGATACCTTAAGAACTCTCTTTCCCCTATGGCCGAATATGCGTTAAGATTATTTTTCCAAAACCAAATCTTTAAACCAAGGTTGTAAAACCGAAGTTAAGGATTTGCTCAAGGCAAATCTTTAAACCTTGACTGTCAAGGAAAAGTACTAAGATTTGCCCTAAGCAAATCTTTAAAACCCCTTATATCTCTTGTGAATTTATGGCCCTATAGCATAATGGGAATGTACGCGATTGAAGCTCGCGCTATCGGGGTTCGATTCCCCGTGGGGCCATTTATTTTCCGTCAATACCCCGATGCTCTGCATCGGTTGGGATAAAAGCTTAAGTAACTGAAACTCCCCTTTTTTAAATGGAAATTGAACATGCGTGCCATTGTACTTATAGAATTAGATATCATATGGTTTTTGTTGTTAAATATAGAAAACATATGCTATTACAAAAAGTTCCTCTCGAAAGATTTAGAAATATATTAACAGGAATTGGAGAAAGATATTATCTTAAATTTGATGCCATTGGTGTTGATGAGGATCACTTCCATATTGTTGTTGGTGCCGCACCAAGATATTCACCAAGTCACGTTATGCAGATAATTAAAAGTATAACTGCTAAGAAAATATTTGAAGATTATCCAGAAGTAAAAGACTTTTTATGGGGTGGAAATTTTTGGACTGCAGGAGGGCATATAGACAGTGTGAGTGAATTTGGAGGATTAGAAAAAATAAAAAAATATGTTAGAGAACAAGGAAGAAGTGAAGAGCAAGTGTCTTTGTTATCATTTGACTAGTTTTAGATGCCCCGATGCTCTGCATCGGTTGGGAGCTTCACTTTATACACAATTAGGCTGATTGTATTACTCGTTTTCCTAATTGTGTATTAGAGGAATAGGGTACAAAATACAGTATAATTACCCTAATCCTCTATAAATAAGATTTTGCTCGTTCAAGTTTATAGGGATTAGAAAAACCAATTTCCTTAATCCACTTCTTCAAATTGTCTTGTCCATTTAATCCAAAACGATAACCTAAGTTTCTACTTTTTTGTTTAAATTCCCAGATTTTAGATACTCTAAACCCATTTTGTTCTAAAAGAAACTTAACTTGCTCAGCTAAAGTTTTACTTATCGTTGTTAATTCTATGCTCGGATATTTTTCAATTCTAGGTTTTTTAACTGCAAAAACACTTCCGTCTGTGTCAAATAATCCTCTAATAAAATATTTTGCGAAATTCCAGTTATCTTTTATAGCATCAGGAATTACTATTTTTAGACTCTTATTATGTCCGTAGGGCATATTCAATTTATTTATCAAAAAAAGACAATTCTCTTTTGAATTAATTACTACCTTAACTCCCCAGTTTTTTAGGGTATAATTCTGCAATTTTCTTATTTATCGA
>JBBSYD010000026.1:0-6529 GCA_038045425.1 Nanobdellota archaeon
TAACAAAGAGAGAGGGTCGTACTATTTTATTCGTGAGTCATAATATGGGGGCGATATCCAGTCTCTGTAAAAAAACAATATTATTAGAATGTGGTCAAATTATAAAGTATGGCGAGACAAAGGAAACTGTAGCTTACTACAACAACCATTTATCTTCTTCAGGTAATAAAAGATTGAACAAGTTTAATGTTTCCAAAGACGATACCCTCGCTATGCAGATTACGAAAATATCGCTCTCTGATGATTCGGGAAACGAAATAACTAAAATAGAAATCAAAAATGATATTTACGCCAATATAACATATTCTATCAATAAAACAGTTATGGGTTCAGTCGTTGCCATTCTCATATCGAAAGACGAATTTCCGATCCTCTATAGTTATGATACCGATATCGACGACGCACGTACGAATCGCGATATCGGAGAATATCAAACTAGGGTTAAACTGCCTTTTTCCATCTTAAAAGAAGGGATTTACAAAATTTCCGCGCTTGTTGGTCATGGTTCAGAAAACATGACCGATCCGAATGCCTTTGTTTATATTACTTTGGTAAATACAATGATAGACACCAACCATAAGAGCTATAACGAAGATCGGTTAGGATTTTTGTTGCAGGAATTGGATTGGCAAACTAAGAAAACATCCTAAATCATGGCTATAGAAAAAGCAGATTTGAAACTAATATCGCAACTTAGACAACAGTATCCTCTTGGAGAAAATTTGTGTATATTGGGCGACTGTTATTTCCATTTCAACAATTCCGAAATGTCGGACATTATCGGTAAAAGTATTGCGCTCGATTGCGATCCTTCCGCGAAAACTGATTTGAACAGTTTTGCTAAAGCTTTAGGTTTTAAGTCCGCTCATACACTAGATATTGCCGGAAATCCAACCAAGAAAATAAATCTTGGAGAAACAATCCCTTCAATATTGCATAACCAATACGATTGGATTATCGATGCCGGTACTCTCTATTGGTGTTTCGACATCGCAACTGTTTGGAAAAATATTCTAATCATGCTTAGAAACAATGGTTGTATTATTCATTTCTCAGCTCTGAGCGGCTATTTTGGTCGGGGTTATTATTGTTTCCAGCCACGTTTGTTCAAAGATTTCTATGAAAAGAACGGCTTCGATTCTATTTCTCTAGGGATTCGAACTAGGCCACCAAGTATACTAGGTAGACGCGGTCCATATATTAATAGAATTAGGCAAATATTAAGAAAAATCACTAGACGGGAACATTTGTTAGATTGGCAGATCCTCAATAAAGAAAACTTGCATCTCCGAAAAACATCTTATCTGTCAATGGAATTCGATAGATCACCTACCATGATTGAACCCGATATGATACCTAACAACGCGCTTATCAGTTGTTTCGCAAGACGAATAAAAACTATTTCTTTTACTATGCCTATACTATGAAACATAATTTCAAAGAAAGTAATAGTTGCAATAGTCCCATGTTGTGCTTATAATCACTCATTATGTCTAAAAAGAAATATCGTGTCGCCAATCACAAGAAGAATAGCAAACATTTACAGTCGAAAAAAGATTTATCAGAGACTTCATTTCTCATAACCGGCGGTAGCGGTTCTCTCGGCCGAAATATTATCAAACGCTTACTCGAGATCGGAGCTAGGAACATTGTCTCCATAAGTCGTGATGAAAATGTCATCAAAGAGGCTGAGCACGAGATCGGCTCGCCTTTTGTTAAATTTAAAATTGGCGATATTACTGATAAAGAATTCATCGTGCAAACTATGAAAGGCGTCGATATTGTCTTTCATACTGCCGCTATCAAGCATGTTTCCATGGCTGAGCAAAATCCGCGCGAGACCTATCGAGTTAATATCGTGGGACTTCTCAATATCCTTAACTCCAGCGCTGATATCAAAAAGTTTATTCACGTCTCTTCTGATAAGGCTATAGGCGTTATGAACTGTTATGGTGCCACAAAACTATTGGGAGAATATCTGGTCAAAGAAAGCAACTCTCTATATCACAACAATGCTTATATTATCACTCGTTGTCCGAATTTACTCGGCTCACGCGGTTCAGTCCTGGATGTTTGGAATAGACAGCTCGCCAAAGATAATGTTATCACCCTGAGTGACCCCGATATGACACGATACTTTATCACGCTTTCAGACGCGGCATCTTTCCTGGTAGACATCGCTCTAAACGATAACACTGACAACAATGTTATCCATTATCCACTTACAACTACCAAGAAGTTCCGAGTCAAAGACCTGGCAGAAGCTTTTATCAAAACCCACGGTAATTCACAATCCAAGATAAAAATTACCGGGGCTTTGCCGGGAGAGAAAAAGCACGAAGATTATATTTCGGACGTACCATTATTGCCGGCAAGAGAACTTTCTAAGATCCTGAGCGGACAGATCCTGAAGAAGAATCACTAAAAAAAATTAACCGATTATGGAAACAGCAGGAAAAATCTACAATATTTTATTTGTTGTTTCTCACCCAGACGATGAAGCCTTTTGGGTTGGTGGACTTATTTCTGAACTTGCTAGAATAAACTTTTTTAATATATACATAATTTGTTTATCTGGAGGCAATTCAGGAGCAATTAGAAAAAATGAATTTATATCCGCGACAAAAACTGCAGGACTAAATAATGTTTATATTTCTACCGAAAAATTGCATTTGGCTGAAAATCCTTTGCCATCTATTACCGACACAGTTCGAGCTGGTATGGTAGCCCTATCACTCAAAAACGCCGATTTGGATGTACTTATTACTCATCCACCATTCGGCGATGAACATGGACATCCACATCATAAGCAGGCTTATCGTGAGCTATATATTTGGACCAAACACAATGATATACCTTTTGGATATTTTTCCACAGCCCTTATTCCTTATTTTGACCTACGACCAACCCTAACTAATATGAAGAGGTTCGGAACATTGCAACTACTCAACCTCAGCAAGTGCCGGAATAATGTTCCTTGGGGGCTAAGAATAGCATCAAAATCCCTAAAAGATTTCCATACGCCTTCGTATCTCCTACAATTCCTTTCCAGTCTGGACAAAAAACAGACGATGCTTTCGCATTATCTTTCTATTGGATTGGAGAAATCGGCAAAAGGATATTGCTCATTCACTAACAACTGTGAAAATCTATATCTTTTTGACAATAGGGCATTGGCACCTTTCAAGATATTGATTGATAAAATGGAAACACCTGGTCGACCACAACTTTTCCCTTCTAGAATAAAATGGCTCAATAAAATATTAAAATAATTTTATGTCCTGCATTTTGAAACAAAAGACAAAAGAAAGTCCTGGCATCATTGTTCTCACCCACAACGAAGTCCTGTTTGGAGTGGCAACAAAATCATCCGAAATGAAAAAATATCTTACTGAAACCGCCGACAAAGAATGGCTTTACGGCGTTCATATTCAAGGTGACTGTTCAAATCTCAAAGAATGGCCACTTGCACCTTGGCAGAACTTCATCATGTGGACTGATAAAAAATCCCCATTCCTCGCCAATGTGTCCCCCCAGAAAATTATCGGCATAAATTGCATCAATTTCATAACCAATATCACACCATCTTTGAGACCAGAAAAATATTATGATATTTGTGTGGTTTCTAGACCATCCAAAATAAAAAGAATAACAGAAACAATTCTCACTCTCAAAAGACTCATGACATTACGACCGCAAACAACCGCTATTTTTATCGTACCTGACGCGCGAGATATAACGAGGGGCGAGAAAACATACGAAAAAGATAGAATTGACAGAAATTACTTCGAATTATTTATGCAGATTTTCAGTTCGAAAGAACTGAAACAAATCTCTTTTATTTCGTCATCAAATAAATCTTTCGGCATGTTCCCAATATCACATAAACTTGTTACCGACATAATGAGACAATCCAGATTCATGATGTTGATTTCTCACCGTGAGGGTGTACCCAGAGTATTGGTTGAGTCATTATTGGTTGGTACACCCTGCATCCTTTCTCGAAATCTACGATGTGGTCTCATGGATATTATCGATAATAATAATACCCTATTTCTAGAAGATTCCGTAGAAACAGACGCGATATCTATTGCCGAAGCCTTAGAAAATATGAATAGATTTCATGTAAATACCGCTAGTTTAGAGAGATTCTTGGCTGTGAATAATATCAGCTATCTCAAAAACTGGTTAAGTAATTCCATAAAACAACTCGGGTACCCGGTCGAGGGGGAATGGTATCTGGAAAATCTACTGATGCGATTAGCGGGACATGGCGTAAAACATAATTTCCAATTCGGGAATAACGTGGAGCCTTTCTTTCATTGGTTGAAAAGTGTTGAGAAAGAACCTTACAATGAAGATGTTTCTTGGCAAGAAAGCAAGAAAACTTCTTTGTTAGAAAGAAAGATCAACATATTATCCGAAAGGATCCGAAGAGTTCGTAACTATATAAAAAAAATAACCCAATTATCAAATCATAATTATGATAAATCTACCTAATGAAAATTATGATGTCTCGGTAGACCACGAAAGTGACATAAAGGAATTTGCAGAATCTCTTCCACGAGGTCTGCCAATAATCGAATTGGGTGGAGGGTTAGGTATTGTTTCTTGCTATATCAATAATCTTCTAAAGCCAATTAGTCATAAAATAGTAGAAGCGAATCCAGCTCTTATAACTCAAATAATGAAGAGAAGAGACGAAAACAAATGTAGCTTTGAAGTATTAAACTATGCCTTGTCATACACCGCTCCGAAGATTATGTTTAATATAGATATGTCACCAGTGGCTTCGAGTGAAAAGAGGTCAGGTAGCCAAACAATCACAAAGAGAATAGAGATTCCAACTATCAGACTTCGTGATTTGGTAAATGAAAAGGTGATAGTCTTCTGCGATATCGAGGGGAATGAAATAGACTTGATAGATAGCGATATAAAAGTTTTGAAAAAGAAGGTTACATATTTCATTGTTGAATTCCATGAAAGAATATCCGGCAGATGGCAAATAAAGAAATCTTTATTGAAGTTATGGCTCAACGGTTTTCGGGTATTAGAAAAGTATAATAAGGGTAAAACATGCCCAAGCTACTTATTATTCAATAAAACCCTTGTAAAAGTATCACGTAGAACTGAAAATAATAATCTCTAACACTCACAATACTAATGAATATTATTAAAAAGATATTGAAACTGAAGAATCTGAGAATAATTATCGACCTGGAGAAAAAGCTAGGCGAAAATCGCCAACGCAACGATATTGTTTATAAATATAATCTCAACAAAGATCAAGTAACCAGAGACTTCATCCTTAAAAGAGATGGTGAGGAGATGAAGTTTCTTGACATTGGCGGTAGGGATGGAAAACTGACATACCTTCTAGGTATTTCAGGGAATCTTAGATATGATTCTAAATTTTATCGTGATAATATAAGGATATTTGAATCAAAATATACATATTTCGGTATTGATATTATGCCAACGGGTAAAAATGTTATTCAAGGTAATATTTGTTCCGAGAGTTTCGACTCTGACAAATATAAAGACAGTTTCGATATAATCTATTCAAATAATGTTTTCGAGCACTTGAAAAAACCTTGGGTAGCAGCACAACATATAACCAAGATGCTTAAGAAAGGAGGACTGACTATCCATATAGTACCATTTTCACAAAGATACCATGAAGACCCGGGAGATTATTTCAGATATACTCATACGGGTTTGCCCTCACTCTTTGATGATTTGGAAGTCGTTTTATCTGGCTATGATATATTAGGAAGAAGGAATGACTGGCAAGGAACAGGTAAATCGAATGATATGTGTCCCGAAGATAGGTTCGGGGCTTGGAGAGAGACATGGTTCACTGTTTCGGTTATGATAAAAAAATGATATATAATATATCAATACAAATTAAATTATAATATATACAAAATATGAGTACTATTAAAAATACCGCAAGAAAAATTCTTCCAAAAGGAGCATATTCCTTCATCAAAAATATAGTGAAGCCTCCAAAGACTATTGAATACTACTCATCACAAGAGGTATTGAATAAAATCAAACATTTTAGTTTAAAAAAAATTGCCATTCTTACAGACGGCAGTACCGATCTTTCTACTTTTTCACGACTAATAGATTTAGATATCGTTGGTGTTTATAGCTTCAATCTGGAAGCAATGGGAAAGAAAATATTAAACCATAATATCCGGACGCTCATGCTAGGAATAAAAGTTGATGCGGATGGATGGATCATAAGTTCTCTAAACGAAACCGACGGTTTTTCTTTGAATCAACGCCTACTCGAATCTGATTCTGAAGAACAGGTTATAATCCAACATGTGAAATTGCCCAATAGCACGAAATATTATTCCTACATCGATTTCTTCAGCAATGAACAAAAGACTATCGTACAGATAAACAATTATTTCCGCAGATGCTATGCTCTACCCTTCCCTATTGATTTGAAACTGACCTTGCGAGACATCAATGGGAAAGTATGCGCGACGCGCCAGGTGATATTGGCTCCAGATGA
>JBBSYD010000027.1:0-20183 GCA_038045425.1 Nanobdellota archaeon
TTTAGCTAACCTTTTTGGGCTCATACTGCCTAAAAACTTGGGAATTTAGGAATTTATATCTCCGTATTTATCAAAAAATATTCCCATACGCAATCTCTAATATTCTAGCTTATAAATGTTTCGGTTGTTGCTACTTTAAAATTACAATTATTTATTCTACAAAAATCCCTGGCTTCCCTGGCTTTGTCTTTCCAGCTTTTCCTTCAGGATCATACTTTGATTTATCATTTACAGCATAAACCTTAACTTCCTTTCCAATTCTCTTTGTTAATATTTCCAGATTATAATTATCAAATTCATTTGGCAAAACATAAAGATAAATCTTCTCTCCATCCTTCCCTTGTTTCTCCTTAATTATCTTCAAAACATTTAATACATCAGAAACAGTTTTCTCCACATTCTTCTCCGCTTGCTCAATCTTCTCATCAATCTTACTCTCATCTGCCTTAGGCCACTCCGCAAGCGAAACAAATCCCTTCCCTCCAACCTTCTCCCAAAGTTCTTCAGCTATATGCGGGCAAAATGGAGATAATATTTTAATAAATTTCATAAAATCTTCCTTTGAAATTTCTCCCTCAAAAGAATCAAATAGCTCTCTTAGTTTAATAACTGCAATATTATACTTAACATCCTCAATACAAGTTCCAATATCTAATATTGCTTTATTTAATTTATGCTCAAGAATTCTACTTGATTTTCCAAATTTAACTTCATTAGAATAAGAATATATCTTATTAATATATCTAGCCATACTTTCTATTCCCGTAGAACTCCACATAGAATCTTTCTCAGGTCCTGCAAGAGAGACTAAAAATATTCTCAAGGCATCTGCACCATATTTTCTACTAATATCTAAAGGATCTATAACATTTCCTCGAGATTTACTCATTACAACCCCATCTTCTCCATGAACCATTCCTTGATTAAACAATCTTTTGAAAGGCTCATCTAATTTTACATATCCCAAATCTCTTAATACCTTAGTAAAGAATCGGGCATAAATTAAGTGCATGCATGCATGCTCTGCACCGCCTGTATAAAAGTCAACAGGCAACCAATATTCTGCTTTTTCTTTTTCAAATGGTTTTTTCTCATTCAAATTATCACAATATCTCAAATAATACCAACTACTATCAAAAAAAGTATCCATAGTATCGATATCTCTTCTTGCCTTTCCATTACATTTAGGACATTTAGCATTCTGAAAACTCTTACTTGTGTTCATAGGATTTCCATTTCCATCAAACGTAACATCCTCAGGCAATAAAATTGGTAAATCTTTTTCATTTACTGGTTGCATTCCACATTTGTCACAATAAACAACAGGAATTGGAGTTCCCCAATATCTTTGCCTAGAAATTAACCAATCTCTTAACTTATAATTAACAGTAAACTTAGATTTTTTCTTCTCCTGCAATTCCTTAGTAATATGAGTTATAGCTTCATCGCTCAAAAGTCCATCAAATGCTCCAGAGTTAACCAAAACGCCATAATCTGTAAATGCCTTTTCCTCATTTAGATAATTATTCCATACATATTTATTATTCTCGAGATTAATAAAATTTATAACTTTATTCTTCTCCACCCAAATAATATTTCTAAGTTCCTTTTCAGAGTTATCTAACTCATTAGTTTTTCCATCCTTCAATTCGAAACATAATCCATTAACTATTGAATGCCTGTTTTCATCTTTATGTGATGCAAAAAACTTATTATGACTTTCCCAACCCAAAGACTTTATAAATTTAATATTTTGATATCCGGTTTCTTCTCTTATCTCCCTCATTCCTGCATTAACTAAGTTTTCTCCTTTTTCCACTCCCCCAACAACAAAAGTCTTCCATCCTTCTTTCTTCCAGTCTAAACAAAGATATTTATCTTCCTTCCAATGTTTTACAATACAAAAAACCGTATCTCTTTTTATCATAGGTTTATCTTTCCTAATAGCATCTTTCCCTTCGGTAGTCACAAAAAGAGGAGCAATGACTTGTTTTATAGGAATCTTATATTTCTGAGCAAATTCAAAATCTCTCTGATCATGAGCAGGAACTGCCATTACCATTCCACTTCCGTAATCTGCCACAACAAAATTTCCTGCCCAAACGGGAATCTTATCTCCACTAATGGGATGCACTGCATAACTTCCAGTAAACACTCCTTCCTTTTCCAAATCAAATGCATCCTTCTCACTAGTACTTTTAATTTTTTTCAAAAATGAATCAACTTCTTTTTTTTGTCCTTTAGTAACTAAACTATCTAATTTAGAATGCTGTGCGGAAACAACAAGAAAAGTAACTCCCATGAGGGTATCAGCTCGGGTTGTGAATATTGCCCATTTTTCAAATATCTCATTAAATAGTTCTGGAAATTCTTTTTTGCCCATTTCTTTTTCACAAAAATGCCCATATCCTTTTCCAAGGTGAATTAATTTTCCAGCTAATTCTTCCTTATATTCATAAGCAATGGGAATATGATAATTAATATCGTCTTCAGATGTGAAAATAACAATTTTTTCTATGTTCTTTTTTATATCACTATAATCTCCTTTCCCATAGAAATCAGTCAATGTTGCTCTGCCCTCGTGACCGCTTTTGCCTGGAGAAACCAAAATTAATTTTCTTATCTTTTTTTTAGTTTCATACAACCACCTTACTATAAAAGCCCCTCCTGCAGAATGGCCAATAAGCAACGTATTCTCATTAACATCAAATTTATTCATAATTGATTTCCACTCCTCATATTTTGGAGCCCACGGAGTAGGCATCTGCGGTGTGGCTGTTTTTACTTCTCTTTCTTCAAGTTCATTCTTTATCCAAGATATCCAATGTTTCTCATTTTCAGGCTTATAATCTGACTCATTTGTCCTATCTTTTGAAGGCGAACCATGAATAATAATGCAATTTTTTATTTTGGGGTCAATCTCAAAATCAACTTCAGTACCTTCACTCTTCCCAATCCAATTTTTTTGCATTGCCTTAATTCTCTCAGGCCAGTCAAGAGTATCCACTTTCTCAAGCAATTCCTCTGCATATTTAGTAGTTCTAATAAACCACTGCTCAAGATTCTTTATTTCCACAGAAGATTTACATCTATCACAAATTCCTCCCTGTGCCTGTTCATTTGCAAGAACAGTTTTACAAGAAGGACACCAATTAACTGGAGAATTCTTTCTATAAGCTAATCCATGTTTCAAAAATTGTAAAAACCAAAATTGATTCCACCTATAATAGTGTGGATCATGACTCTGTAATTTTCTACTCCAATCATAACTTAATCCCAACGCCTTCTGCTGTCGAATAAAATTCACTATAGCTGAATCAGTAAATATCTTAGGATGACTCTTTGCCTTAATTGCTGCATTTTCTGCAGGCAATCCAAAACTATCAAAACCTATAGGATGTAGTACATTAAATCCTTGCATTCTTTTAAATCTCGCAAAGATATCTCCAATACTATAATTAAACGCATGCCCTATATGCAACCCAGAAGCAGAAGGATAAGGATACATTTCAATCACACTAAATTTCTTCTTTTTAGTATCTTTCTCGACTTCAAAAATCTTCTTCTCATCCCACTTCTTCTGCCACTTCTTTTCTATTTTTCCAAAATCAAACTCTTTCTTCTCAAAACTCTCAATATCATCAATTCCATCATAACCTTCAAAACTTTTAGTTTTGGAGGCACCAAAATTCGAAGAATTTTTAGTGTTTTCTTCTTCTTTTTTTGTCATAATTTTACCTTTTACCATAAACTTATCCAGAAACCTTAAATTTAAATCTTCTCATTCAAGTCTAAACAATCTCTAACTCTCTCAATTTCAGAATTATTAAAGTTCAGTATAACTGCTTTCAATTCAAGAACAAAACTCTCAGCAAAAACAATAGACTTTTCAGCAAAATTCAAATCAGCTTCCGAGGCATTAGTAGCAACATAATACTGACTATCTAATCTTAATCCTTTAGACTCCTCAAGCAGTTTAGAAAACTTCTCCAATTTAAAACAATCATTCAAAACAAGAACTGCCCCGAAATGATTTTCACATTTAATTCCGCATTTAAAAAATAATGCAAGAACTGAATTATACATCGAATACAGGGAACTCTGTTGATTATGTTATATGAGGTTCAGAGTTCCCTGTTCAGAGAATTCTGCGGAAGGATAACGCAATTATCAGAATTCTCTGTAATAAGAATTGATAATAGAATTTTCATAAAGTTTTTCCCTTAACAAAATCCTAGCAGATTTCAAACAATTATCTGCCTTAATAATATAAGATTCACAAATCTCATCAGAAGGCTGAACAATCTCCAACTTTTTCTCCCTAATCAGTCTAACCAAAAACTTGTTCATAAAATCTATCTGCCCCCCTTAAAACGATATGATTCTTTATTATCTCCTTTATTAACAAAGAGTTGGTATCAAAATCTCCAACTTTTACACTAATTTTTGAATTTATCTCTTCTAATCTCTTTTTTACATGAACATTATCAGTTTCAACATAAATATCTATATCACTCTCCTCTTTTGAAATTCCTTTAGCATAACTTCCAAATAATATAATCATTTTAGAATCACATTTTTTAAGCATTTCCATAAATAACGGCTCTAAAAAGGGATGTTTTTTTAAAAGACTAAAAACTTTAAAACTCTCAACAATTTCAAGCACTTTCCTTGTCCTAAGAGTTTTTTTCACAAAGTATTGCTTATTCCTTCCTAGACTTAAATAATCAATTAATCCTTTTTTCTCCATACCTCCAATCTTCCTTAAAATAGTTGAATGAGAAATTCCAATCTCTCTTTCAATTTTTCTTATATGTGCTGGCTCACTAAACAAATAAGAAATTATATTAATCTCCAATTCATCCAATTCAAACCCTTCAATTCTATTGTACCTTAAATGAACCATATGGTATCAGAATAGAACCATTAATATATAAACCTTTTTACTCAAACTTTAGAATCCACTACTCAAATTATCCAACAATCCCTTCTTCCTTAACAAATTAATCTGTCCACCCTGATACTTAAATATAACATCTCCCTTTTCATCATCGTCAACCCAAGGAGTAATAAGAACAAAATCATTAGGTCTCAACCACAAACTTCTTTTAAATCTCCCAGGAACTCTGCAATTTCTACTTTTTCCATCGCTAGACTTAACATCCATTCTATTTCCCCCATATCTCTGAATTATAATCCCTATAAGTTCCCCTTTCCTAGGCAACCTAACTCTAACAAATCCAGTATCTGGACTTCCAGGAACGACAGGCCCTTGCTTAGACTCATCTATAACTTCTTCAAATTCTCCATACTTATCATCTGCCATATTTAATCCAGAATAAAACCCCTTAAAAACCTTCTCACGCCCGTCTCTTAGAATACTCTATATACATATGCCTAAAGAAGTAAACAGAAAATATGCCCAAAAACAAATAGCCAACCACATTTAATACAGGCACAAAATCTAAAATAAACATAATTATCCATTCAATAACACAAAAAAGAAGAACACATCCAAACACATTCCACCATTTCCCTTTTACAAGTTCTTTGCTTCTCCTCAAAGAATCAGAAAAACTTCTTTTTGGTTCATCAAACCAAATAAAAATTGCAAATATCCAATAAACTGAAAATATTATTCCTGGAACTATTAATAGCAAAAACAATCCAATAATACACAAAAATAACAATATTCCTCTTCCCAAAAATCTCCAAAACGCACTCTTTCCTACTTGCACCAACATCCTCCAAGAATACTTCTTACTACTAACTTTCATCCCATAAAATGAAGCATTAACAAATACACCAACTCCAACAAACAAAACAAAAACAATGCAAAGCAACAAAACCATTAAAACCTTAACAAGAATAAGAGAAGAATATATCAAAGCAAGTACACAAACAACACATACAATCCCTAACACTAGAATAGGAACAAGAAACAAAAGCAAAAATAAGGATATCGCACCAACATTATCAAAAAATTCATTCCATGCATTCTTGAATATGCTTCCAAAACCCATATTAAACTAAATAAAAATAGCTTTTTAAACCTGTCCTTCCTATATAAATTATGATTCAAACACATTTCACAGGAACAAATATAACCTCCAGTTCAGAAGAAGCATTCTCCCTATTTCAAAAATCTGTATTTGGAGAATCAAAATCTGGAAAAGTAGAATACTCCAATGTAGAAATCCTATATCTACAAGAAAATAACAAAGCAGAAGTATTTTCAGGAAAAAATAAACTTAATCATCAAGAATTAATTAAAAAATTAAGAAAAAAAGATAAAAAAATAGAAATAAAATATGCAGTCTTCAAGGATCTTCGTTCAAAAGGATACATTCTAAAAACAGCCCTTAAATTTGGAGCAGAATTTAGAGTATATGAGCGAGGCGTCCGCCCAGGAGCAGACCACGCAAGATGGATTCTTTACACTGTAAAAGAAAATGATGCTCTGAACTGGCATGAATTTGCCGCTAAAAATAGAGTAGCTCATGCTGTAAAAAAGAACTTATTAATTGCTATAGTGGACGACGAGTCAGATGTTTCCTATTACGAAATAGCTTGGAAGAAAATATAAAATGAAAATAAAATCGGAAAGAATAATAAAGAGATATCAACTAGAGCATTTAGTGCCTCTTGGTCTAGCTTTAATTTCAATCTACTTTTGGATTACCTACTTTAAATCAGACTTATTTTTCACAATAGGATTAATAACTAATATCATTGGATTAATTATCTGGTGGTCAGCAAAGATAAAATTAGGAGATAATTGGTCTGCGGGTTATAGCAAACCTAAATTAAAAAAGTTAGTTACAAATGGTATATACTCAAAAATAACACATCCCATTTATTGGGGAATAAATATAACCTTGATAGGAATAATACTAATAACTAAGAACATTTTATTAACTATAATTTGTCTAACCATCATAGTATATTTTTTCAGAAGGATGAAAATTGAAGATTCATTCTTGATAAAAAAACTAGGAAAAAAGTATATAGTATATAAAAATAAAACATGGTTAAAAATATAATGATAATCAAAAAAGGACAATGGCCAATTGCAATCGCATTAACTCTTATGCTAATTATTTTTGGAACCATATTTATTCAAAGAGCAAACTATGAATTTATAATTTACCTAGCAGTAATCCTAGTCCTATTCCTATTAATTCTATTCACCAACTCAAAAGTAAACTATCCTAATTACACCCTTTGGGGATTACTCTTATGGGCATTGCTTCACCTTTCAGGAGGAGGACTATCGATTAAAGGACAAAGACTTTACGAGTTAATTCTTATTCCAATCTCTGAAACTTATCAAATATTTCGCTATGACCAATTTGTTCACATCATAGGATTCGGAGTTGCAACACTTTTAGTAGCCCATTTTCTTAGACAGATAATAAACCCCCCAGTAAAAAGAAAAATCCTATATACCATAATATTAGTCATGGGAGGATTAGGAATAGGTGCCCTCAATGAAATAGTAGAATTTGGAGCTACAGTAATTGCTCCAGAAACAGGAGTTGGCGGTTATATTAACACTTCAATGGATTTAGTCTCAGATTTAGTTGGAGCATTAATTGCATTAATAATTATTAAGATAAAAGATAAATCCTTGTTTAATTCCAACAAGAGATAATTATAAAGAGATATTCAAAACAAGCTAATACCTTACAAAGCAACTTAATACAAATATTTCATTCAATCGAATATTATTAGAATATTAAAGCAATTTAAATTGAACATGAGATAATAATCCATTCAGTCTTAGTTTATATATTAAAATTTATAAAAAACTATTATTTAGTACATTCCCCTTGAGTCCAATACTCTACATTCTTATCTAAACAAGCCTGACACCCATTACCATAGGTCTGAGCACAAGGATATTTTATACATTTAATAGACTGATTAAACCATCCACAAGCAGGAGAATAAACTTGAATACACGCCCCTTCCCTTTGATTATCATTGCAATAATTTTTCTCTAATGCCTGCTCAGTTCCATCTATGAAATACAACTTAAAAACTACTCCTCCAACGAACAAGACTATCAAAATAACCACCAAACATAACCAAATACTCTTTTTTTCCATATCTCTCTTTAAGAACTATACCTTATATAATTTTCTAAGCAAATATTTATAACAATCACCATTATACTAAAACTATGCCTATAGATATGAATTCCGCAGCAAGAACAAAAGACATGATTCTTTCATTTATTAAAATGAGAGGTCCGAGTCTTCCAATTACAATAGCAAGAGATGTAAAAACATCAACATTATTTGCTTCGGCATTCCTCTCTGAGTTATATCAAGAAAGAAAACTAAGAATGAGTCACCTCAAAGTCGGAAGCACTTCATTATATCTTATCCCTGGCCAAGAACAAATGCTTGAAAACTTCATCCAATATCTGAATCATAAAGAACAAGAAGCATTTCATCTAATTAAACAACATGGTTCATTAAAAGAAGAAGAATTAGCTCCAGCAATTAGAGTAGCAATAAAAGAAATAAAAGATTTCGCAATCCCTGTTCAAGAAAATCAAAAAGTAATATGGAAATATGCTTTTGCAAAAGAATCACTTCCTCAACAAGTGCATACCCTTCAACCATCCGCACTTTTAGCACCAAATCCAGCAATCCCTGTTTCAGTTCAGCAGGCAGTTGAAACCCAATTATCTTCTCAACTTGCCCAAGAATCTCTTTCACAGTCAAATCCTCCAACGCGTGATGAATTAGTTTCCCAAGTAGAATCAGCAATTCAAAAAATAGAAGAAAAACCAATAAAAGAAAAAAAAGAAAAAATTAAAAAAGAAATCATAAAACCTAATTTTGAATTCAATTTAACTAAAGTAATAGAAGAAGTTCCAGAAATTATTGAAACACCTTTTGGAAAAAATGTTAGAAAATATTGTCATGACAAAAATCTAGAAATAATAAAAATAGAAGAAGAAAAGAAAAAGGAGTTTACTGCAATCCTTTCACTTCAAACACCAATGGGAAAACAAAATTATTATTGCATAGCCAGAGATAAAAAGAAAATCAATGAACAAGACATTCAACAATCACTTGAAATCGCTCAAAAACACAGAATGCCAGCATTATTATTAATCTCTGCCCCATTAGATAAAAAAGGCCTTGCTCTTATTTCGGATTGGCAACACCTAATTAAGGTAGACAAACTCAAAATCTAGCAAGAAATAAGGTTTAAACATCAAAAACCTTCAGTTTTTGTGGCTTAAAAGTTCCCTAGGAACTTTTAAAAACCCTCCAAACAACCTCATTCTATGGGTAGAATAAAATCACTTATGGTTAAAAGAACCGCAAAGAAGCTAATTGCTAATCAATCAGAAAGCTTCGACGCTACATTTGAACATAACAAGAAAGTACTTGCAAGCAACATGCCAAGTAAGCCTATTAGAAATAAAATCGCAGGATACCTAGCAAGACTCGTAAGAATGAAACAAGAAGAGTCTACAAGAAAACCAAAAGAAACAGTTAAACTTGAATCTGAAGAAGGATTACAAGCAGATTTATATTAACCTCGATAGATAATTACCTCCTCAATTATCTCTACTTATTTCAAATCAAAAACAAGTTAATAAACTTCTAACAATTCAATACAAATAATCAATCCTATAAAATATTTATTAATAATTACAAGTATATCTTTAATATATTAAATAATTCAAATCGAACATTAAATAATAACTCATTCACTTCTATCTATTCCTAAAAATTAATTTTTCTTCCTGCTCATTAACTCATCTAACTTATTTTCAACATTTTCCAACCTATCATTCAATTCTCCCAATCTTTTAGTCTTAATCAAATTAACAAAAAAAGAGGCTATTTGAAAAATAACAACTCCTGCCGCGATAATTCCTATTGCTTTTATCCACATCCCTATTTTAGCCAACAATTCTGCTGCTCCAACAGAAGCATTAACAACTCCAGAAGTAACATTTACTAAATCAATCGCATTTCCAGTAATACCTGCTACCTCTAAAAACATAACACTCCAAAGCAAACCCTATTTATAAGATTTTCCACAAACCCCTCAAACCCCCCAAACTTAAGTTTATAAATCATCCAGAATTGAAAATCCTGGCACTGTATTTCAGTGGTAGAATGCAGCTCTCATAAAATCGAGAATAGCGAGATTTGCTCGCGAATCCTCAGATTCGAGACAGGCTGATGTCGGGAGTTCAATTCTCCCCAGTGCCACTTATTTATTCCCTATTTCCAAATATCTCAGAGTGGCATCATCTCGCGTACATCTAAGATATAAGTCTGGACTAGAATTATGATAAACTTCATCCATTTTTTTAACAACAAAAGAAAATGCCAGGTCTACCTTCTCCTTTAATTCCTCAGGCGAATATCCTCCATGATTCTCACTAATATCTCTTAAATATTCCATTTCAAGATGTCTAGTCCCCCTATATAATTCATAAGTTGCAGTTTCTAATCCCTTCTCGCAAATCTGAGCATCATAATTATTAATCATTCTAACTAAATCGTCAAATTCCTCTTCAAGAAAACAATCATCATCACATAAAATTCCCTCTCTCAATTCAGCCTCTGGAATACACGAACTAATTGAATTTACCACATAATTTTCTCCATTAGAAGAATACAAATCAGAAGCACTTCGAGGTATATCTCCTCCCTCTGCTCCTCTCGTCCCAAAAGAAAATGCTAATAAAGATGCAAGTAATACAGACTTTAAGCCCATAACAAATACAAATAATATTCACTTAAATACTTTTTCCAAATTTTTTCACTTATTCCAAGTCATTACTTTTCCACGCTTCAAATGCTCATTTAATATCTCAAACTCGCCATATAATCCTTCAACTAAATCATATTCTTTCAACTCTTCAAACGCAACCCATTTCCATTCAGTCAGTGCCCTACACAACTTAACCTCGTCTCCAACAGGATTTCCATACAAACTTACAATAAGACAAGGAATTTCATCATCCCTAATATAAACCAAACTAGTCACATATCCAATTCCGTCAATTCCCAAACCCACCTCTTCTCTAATCTCTCTTTTCAATGCATTCTCAAGTACATTATACCAGTGAGGCCCAACATCTTTCTTTTTCAAAGCATAATCCATCACTTCAATCTTTCCTCCCGGCACAGTCCACTTTCCAGGAAATGCCTTTTCCCACTCTGCCCGTTTAACAATTAAATACTTTCCGTCTCTAACAAGAATTCCAGTCACAACCACATAATGCACCTTATTTTTATCATATCCCATTTTAAGTATATTCTAATGGATGTGGCTCCTTCCATCCTTCAAGAATTTTCTCCCCAGTTCTATCAATCATCTCCCTTACTCCTCCTAGATTTTGTAATCTTCCCCAAAAAACTGGAAGATGTTCTTGAATTAATTTAATCATCTTCTCACAGGACTCAGTTGGACTATGCCCTATTGCTCTAGGAAAAGTTTCAAAAGAATTCAAGTCCCCATAAATCAATGGAGTAAATAATAGGTAATGCCTCTCACAAGGAGCAATATGGAAAAAATAATTTTTGTTAAACCTATTCTTATCAGTTTTTGCAACTCCTATAGAAAATGCTTCAACGAAATAAAACTCCCAGCTACTAGGTTTGCTTATAATAATATTATACATATTTCATCACAAGCAATTTTATATATAAATTCTAGCTCAAAAAAATTGACTAAACCAACATGGAAGATAAAATACTCAATCTATTTGCATATCATGAATCTCTTTCATTCTCCCAAATTCAAAAAGCCCTGAAAATTCGTTCAAACCTTCTATCCTATCACCTATCCAAACTCATAAAATCAAACATACTCGCAAAAGAAAATAACAGCTATAAAATTTCATCAGATTCTGAATATCTCGTCCCCTATCTCTCAAATAAACAATCTGTTCTCCCAGTAATCCTTGTTCATATAGGAAACAATAAAAAAGCATTCCTAATTCAAAGAAATAAACGTCCTTTCAAAAATCTATTCAGTCTTCCAGGAGGACGTCTGTTGCTAGGAGAATCAATTCCCCAAGCAGCAGAACGAATTCTCAAAGAAAAGTCATCTCTTCAAATATCAAATCCAAAAGTCTCTCAAATAATTCACGAACAAGTAAAAAAGAAAAATAAAATCATTCACTCCTTTCTGCTTATCGTTGTAAAAGCCAAAGCCCAAATTCCTCTTCAAAACATTCAAAAACTCAAAAAACAAATCATCTCCAGCGATTATAATATCATAACCCAAAAATCTTCTAAGTCATTAAAGGAAGTAATAACTAAAATCTAAACTTATTTTCTAAGACGCCAAAATACTCCAATTAAACCAATTAAAAAGAATACTCCTACAATCCAATTTAAATCGTTCTGTGCAATACCTATAATATTACCAGTAATGTTACCCCTAATATTTGAAGATAATAAAGCGATTCCTAATAATAATCCTACTATTGAAATCAAAACATCGACTCTGCCTTCAAGAGTTTGTTCAGATCTTTCTTTCAGTCTATGATTATCCTCTTCCATTACCGATTCCTTTCTTCCTTTAAATGGAAGTTTAGTCTTTAAAATCTCTACATCAACATAAAAAGTTCTTCCTCTACCATCTACCCTATAATTATGACTTTCTGTTAAGTCTGGATGAAAATCTCCATCTACATCTCTTATAACTCTCCTAAACGAATGTTTGTAATGTTTATAAGAATATTTCCTTTTCTCAGCTATTGATTTAACTCGATTAATTATTCCTTGAACTTCATTTTCTAATTCCATTTCATTATTATTAGGCATAGGTTGATCTGAAAAATTAAAATCCCTATCTCTAAGATATTTACGTAAGTCATGTTTCACATCAGGCATGGAGATTTCCAGATGATATTGATGACTATGCCTAAGACGTTTAACCTTTACGTTAGTATTTGGAGGATAGACTCCCGATTTAACCAAATCTTCATAGAACCTCTGATGATTCTTAGCATCCTGATATGCCATTTTTACTCTTTCTTGAGCATTTTCAGATTCATAATCCAAAGGTTTGAAAACAAAACCAGATTGATTATGAGTAGAACTCTTTTGCCAAAAAGTTCTAAATTGAGGGACAAGTGGAACACCTAAAACTTTCCCCCATTCAAATGTTCTATATTTATGATGTGCCATATTATCCATTCTAAACCCTCGTCAAGAACCTCAATCCATCTCCCTCACTTCTCGGAATAATATACAAATGAGCATGCATAACTGCCTGCCCCGCTACCCTATGCCTATCAATCTTTCCCGTACTAATCAAATAATCGACAACATTTTGCCTAGATTGAATAATTAAACTCATAAAAAGATTACCTCATTAAAGTATAAAAAGCTTATTGTATCTAATCTGCATTTTCCCATAAATCATCAAACATAATCTCCATAGAATTAGCATGATCTTTAGATTTTATCTTTATTGCAGAAATTTCATACTGAAAAATAATATGATAAACATAATCCTCAAACATAAAAATACCCTCTTTTGAATCCTTTAGAGAATTCAAAAACTTAATTTCAGTATATTTATCCTTTTTAATAAGTTTAGACTCTTTAGATAACTCAAGTATTTGCTTAATCTTAATCTTTCTTTCTATCCTTCTCATTCTAAACTTTTCAGGATGATAACCTATTTTTTCCAAAGCATTTCCCATACTCCCAATAACCTTCAAATTCCGCGCATTTTCAAGAATCTCATCAAATATCTTGAGAATCGCATTCTTACCTTGAAATACTTCAGCATAGGGTTTATCAGCTATCTGATTTTGGACTTTCTTTAATTCTGGCAAAACTTTATTAAAAATATCTCTTTTCTCATCCAACATTGCTTTGAGTGATTCTGGAGAGTTAGATATAAAACAAGTTTTGCTCTCCTTAACATAAGTGCTTATCAGTCCAAGATTCTTCAACTTTTCTAAAATATCATAAGTTGTACTTCTCGGCAAATGGGACAATTCAGCTATTCGATTTGCAGTAGCTTCTCCAACCTTAAGACACACCAAATAAACACCCGCTTCCTTCTCTCCCAACCCTAATTTCATCAGTTCTTGTTCCATATCAAGCAGACAATTCCCCATTTTTTAAACATTACTATTGTCGGTATAAAGCGACGGCATTATATTATAACCCTAGTTTTTACGAGATTTTTATGACAAACGATAGACGAAATGTAGTAATGTTCTTAGGCGACCGATCTAAAAAGGGAAGTCTAATTGAATATGAACTAAGAGATTATTTTCCAGTAAGAGAATTCTCAGTATTATATTGTGAAAGTCAAAACTGCAAAAATTGCACGGATGAGATAATTGAACAAGCAGGAGGATTAGAAAAAATTGCTATAATTCTTGTAGAAGATAATCTAAAAAAAGGAACTAACGGAGCAGAAATTATAACCCAATTTAAAAAAAGAGGGTACACTGGCTTAGTTGTATATTGCGGAAATCGTGGATATTTCAAACTTACAAAAAAAGAAGAAAAAGTATTTGATCATATATTTTCAGCATTATATATTCGAGATGATATGGATATGCTGATAGATTCGCTCGAACGAAGAGGATATCTCGGATGATAAACGAAAAACCAAACATAGAACTATTTCCGAATGGAGCAATAGTTTTACTCGAAGATGACCCTTCTACACGAAAAGCATTTTCTTTTTGTTTAGAAATGACATTTAGTAATTACAATATTATCGCTAATTGTGGAGAAGAGAATTGCATTGATAACATATTAGTATCATCTGGAGGATTGGAAAAAATAGCAGTAGTCATTACTGACGGTAATCTTGGAGGAGGTAGATGGGGATGGGATATAGCAGAAGAATTAAGACATAAAGGATATAGAAATCCTATTGTTTATTACGGAGCAACAATATTGCCTACTGAAAAAGAATGCTTATTTGATCATAAATCTGCTAAAAGTGTTGACCTGCTCCTCGAATTATTAAGGAGATATTTAAAATGACTAATCCTTGGTGGTCAAATTCAGGAGGCTTTTTCGGAACAAAATACCTAGAAGGAGACAACAGTTTAGAAGGGTACTTGCCTGAAAGAACCGAAACTATCCATCAAAGAACAACAAGAGAAGTAGATGGAATAATAAAGTTATTAGACCTAAAAAAAGGATCGAGAATTCTTGACTGCCCCTGCGGCTATGGAAGACATTCAAACGAACTAGCTTCCCGAGGAATGGTTATGTTTGGTGTAGACATTAATAGAGATTTCCTAAAAGTTGCTGAAGAAGAATCAATAAAAAGATTTAATCCTAAAGAAAAGGTACATTGGAAACCTCCTATGCCTGTATTTATGCATGGAGATATGCGAGACATCCCTGGCCCAAGTTGTGAAAATATAATTAATATGTTCTACTCTTTCGGATTCTTTGAAACAGATGAAGAAAACGAGAAAGTAATGGATGAATTCTGGTGGTATCTGCCAATGCCTGAAGGAGGCAATTTATTAATTCATACTGACGTTTCTCCAGAAATAATTACATCTGGAAGATATAGATTTAGTGAAACAAGAAACCTAAAATCTGGAAAAAGACTTAGAATTGAAGAATCATACAATCCTCACACAAAAAGAATGAATGGCTCTTGGACAATAATTCAACCAGATGGAAAAGAAGAAAAATTAACACCTTATAGTGTAAGAATATATTCTCAGCAAGAATTCGAAGAAATGGCAAAAAAAGTAGGATTTAAAGAAACAAAGTTTTATGGTTCATTCAATGGTGAAGAATTCAAAAAAGATTCTCCCGAAATGATCATGGTTGCTAAAAAGTAGTTAAACCCTAGTCAAGAACCTAATTCCATCACCCTCATTTCTCGGAATAATATGAATATGAGCATGCATAACTGCCTGCCCCGCACATTCCAAATTATTCATAATAACATTAAAACCATCTCCCTTCTTTTCATCCATTAAATGCCCAGCAACCTGCTTAGTAAACTTCAACATCTCCTGTCCCAACTTATCAGGAATATCCAACAAAGTAACATAATGTTCCTTAGGAATAACAAGGACATGCCCCTTAACACTCTGGTCCCTATCTAAAATAGCAAAAAAAGAATTACTTTCTGCAATAAATTCACTAGCAATCTTACCCCTCAAAATCCTACAAAATATACATTGTTTATCTTCCATTCCAATAATGAAATTAAGCCGTTTATTAATTCTTCCTATCTATTACTGAAACAATACTTGCTATAAGTGAAGATAATATTCCGATTGCACTAATCAATAACTGATTAACATCTGGTCCTGTCTTTAACAAAATAATAGCAAAATCAAAAAAACGATGTGCCCTTCGCCTTAAAAGAAAAGATGGGTAATAGGCACTCGTTTTTTGGATGCTCAAGGAACATCAAATTCCTAGACATAAACAAAAATTAAGAAGTTAATTACCTGCGAAAATATTTCTAAAGCAATTGATACTTTCATGCTAATAACGTTCTAATTATTTGATAAATAAGTAAAGCCAAAGCTATAAAACCCATGGTCCAAGCAATTATCTGCATTATCCTCAAACCCTTTTTACTCATAATACATTAAACATAAAGAGATATTTAAATCTAACTTATAAGTTTTATTAATTGTCAAAAATCCCTTGATAAAACTTATCCTTTAACAATCCTCTATTAACTTCCTCTTTCCTCATATTTGAACCAAAAATCCTCTTCCAGAAACTCGGCTCCTGTTTCATTCCAGTAATGGCTGCGTTCAATTGAGTTATCTCCTTAGCAAAATTACTTTTTTTATCGTAAATAGAAACAGGAATTCTACTGTAAACCGATTTAACATGACAATCCTCATCCGCAATTCTTGCAACAACTGGAATTCCAGTAGATTTCTCAATCTCCTGCAAACTTAATTCATATCTAGGATTTCTAATCTTATTCACTATAACTCCTGCAATTGGCTTTCCTCTATTCTTGGCCAACTCAGCAGCCTTCATTGAACAACTTAAAGTAGGCAAATCTGGTGTTGAAACAACAAAAAGCAAATCAGAAGCCAGCATAGTAGGAAGAACTTCCGTATTCAAATTTGGAGAAGAATCAATAACAACGTAATCGTATGCATTCTTTATTCTGTCAATTCTATCCTTCAACTTAAATATACTTGCCTTATTAAAATCAAAATCTCCTCCAGCAATCACATCCACCCCATATCTATTATTTAACGAATCGGTTATCTTTTTACTCCCATCAAGCACTTCTCCAATGGTCGCCTGAGGTTTCAAAACATCCATATGATGCCCCAAATTAGGAGCAGAAAAATTAGCATCCACCAACAACACCCTTTTACCATAAGTATTAACTAAATCACTTGCAATCGACGCAGCAACCGTCGTCTTCCCCACTCCTCCTTTTATAGAGATAATCCCTATGGACTTACTCATGCACATTCAAGTAAATTTTTGTTTATAAATCTTCTGGGAAAATATCTATTGGAGAATATAAGTTCACATAGCAAAAATTAAACAAATTAGTATTATGTAAAAAGAGTAATTATAATTTAATTAATCTAAGCTCCCCTTTCTTAATTTTACTAACTAACTCCTCCCCTACCTTAAAACCTGCTTTTTCCAAGTCCTCTTCAGGAATATTAACCCTATACTTATAATATTGCTTACCCTTATAATTTCTAGACTTAACTCGTAGTAACTTCATTCATAAGAGAACCAAGTCATATTTATAAATTTTAGGGGGCGAAAGGTTTATATAGTTTAGGGGGCTAAATAATATAAGAAAGATCTATAAAGGAGAAAGCAGAATAAAGAATATGAAAAAAGGTGTACCTTCATTGATTAAGTGGGCAGGTGGAAAAAAGCAATTATTAGAACAATTCGAAAAGTTTTTTCCAGAAAAAATTGAAAGATACTTTGAACCATTTGTTGGTGGCGGTTCGGTAGCAATCTATCTGCTTAAAACTCATCCAGAAATAAAGAAAATTTATCTCTCGGATATAAACAAGGAACTAATAACCGTCTATCAAATTGTAAAAGATAACGTAGAAGATTTAATCAAACTTCTAAAGGAATACAAATTAAAGCATAATAAAGAGTTTTATTATGAAGTTAGAGCTAAAGGTATAGAAAAATTAACTCCTCTGCAAATTGCTACACGATTTATCTATTTGAATAGAACCTGTTTTAATGGATTATATAGGGTAAATTCAAAAGGACAATTTAATGTCCCCATTGGAAGTTATAAAAATCCTACAATATGCAACGAAAAAGACCTAAGAGAAATTTCAAATCTTCTAAAAAAAGATGAAATTAAGCATACTCAATTCTATGAGCTAGTAAAAGATGCAAACAAAGGAGATTTTGTCTATTTTGACCCCCCATATTATCCAATAAACAAAACAAGCAGTTTCACTACCTACACAAAGGACGTATTCTTAGAGAAAGAACAAGAAAAACTAGCAGAAGTTTTCAAGGAGCTAGATAAAAGAGGATGTAAAGTTATGCTATCCAACAGTGATACAGATTTTATTAAGAATCTATACAAAGGATATAATATTAATTTTGTTAAAGCTACAAGAATGATTAATTGTGATGCAACCAAAAGAGGTTCAATTAATGAGATAGTTGTAACGAATTATTAGAGTTAATTCTCTGGTTCAGGCAATCCAAGAAAACTGAAAGGTAACTCTTCAAAGAAATAATGACACCCAACCCCTTTTATGTAATCAAGAACATCCTTATAATGAAAATCTTTAAACCAATCGTTTAGAATGTAAACATATTCAACTCTAATTTCTGTTCCACTCAATAATCTTTGATATTGCTTTCTTTTGAAATCGCAAGTTTGAAGCTTTTCATCTACGGAACCTGCGACCTTTTGAAACTTCATTTCAACTATAAACAAGGTATTGCTCAGAATAATAAACAATGCATCATCTGGTAATAGTTTCTTAGAAAGTATCTTTCTTACGTCAATTCCACGTGGTTCAAGGAATTTTTTATAAAACTTATCTTTCTTATACATATTTGCGACAACTTTTCCGTTATATAATAAATCGTCATTTTTTATAGTATATTCTTTAAATTTTGTAAAAGCGTTTCTCAACTCAATTTTCTGTTCAAAATCCAATCCGGTTAAGGTTTTAGCCCCACCCTTTCCACCTTCAATCATAAAATCCATAGATTATTCTGTATATTTAAGCATATCCTCAAAATATAATAACTTAGAAAACGGGACATAAAGATGGAAAAAGAGGCATACTTTGAGCAAGAAGGTTTAAAGGTATTTCATGGCAATTGTCTAGAGGTTCTTCCTGAATTACCCAAAGAATCAGTAGACCTTATATTTGCAGATCCTCCATATAGATTATCTAATGGTGGTATAACTTGTAAAGCTGGAAAAATTGCCCTTGTTGACAAAGGAGAATGGGATAAGTCACAAGGTTTTGATGAAGATTTTAAATTTACATATAAATGGATAAAACTTTGTAGAGATTTATTAAAACCAAACGGAACTATTTGGATATCAGGAACACCCCATAATATTTTCCAAGTAGGATACGCCCTTCAAGCATTAGGATTTCATATAATGAATGAAGTTACTTGGTTTAAACCAAATGCTCCTCCAAATTTATCATGCAGATACTTCGCCCATTCTCATGAATCTCTAATCTGGGCAAGAAAAAGTAAAGATGCAAGGCACACATTCAATTATGAATTGATGAAAGAATGGAATGATAAAATAAGTCCTGCAGGTTATCAGATGAGAAGTGTTTGGAGTATTCCTTTAACCTCCCCAGAAGAGAAAAAACAAGGTAAACATCCAACCCAAAAACCTCTTGAACTAATGAGAAGAATTATTCTGTCAAGTTCTAACAAAGAAGATTTGATTTTAGATCCTTTTTTAGGTTCTGGAACCACAGGAGTAATAGCTAAAAGGTTTAATAGAAAATTTATAGGAATTGATATAGAAGAAGAGTTCTGCGAGTTAGCAAAAAATAGAATATTAATTACATGAAAAGAATGGACCTGCCGAACACCTTAGTCTTTTGTTATCTTCCAGAGATTTTTTATTTCCCTTGAAAATAACATTTTACGCTAGTGGACCAGCCGAGAATACTCAAATCACTTTAGTGTTTGAGTTGCCACGGACGAAGTCTGTGA
>JBBSYD010000027.1:20283-36669 GCA_038045425.1 Nanobdellota archaeon
ACGGACGAAGTCTGTGAGCACTCGATTCTCGAGAAATTATGGACCCGCCGAGAATACTCAAATCACTTTAGTGTTTGAGTTGCCACGGACGAAGTCTGTGAGCACTCGATTCTCGAGAAATTATGGACCCGCCGAGAATCGAACTCAGTTCTTTCGACTGCCAGCCGAACGTGTGAAACCAATCTACCACGGGCCCATTATAACAGTCTAGCTGGCAAACAACCATGCTTTAAAAAATATTCGTATTTTAGAATATTCCGAGAATTAGAACTTCCAATATCACTAAACCATCTTTTAACATTAGCGATTCCTCTAACACAAACATCCGAACCAGTATTATATGCAGGATATCCTTGCTCCCGCAACATCTTGATTATTTGATTTCTAAAATATTCACTTTTTGAACTAATAGTAACCCAAGGATATCTGTACTTTTCTCTCTTGTTAGCCAGAGTACATCCATCAGTATCAAATAAACCTCTCAAAACAAACTTTTTTATATTCCAAGGTAAATTAAGTACCTTGTTAGAAATATGCAATGAATTATATTTTAATCCAATAGCAACACCAAAATTGTTATGAAGATTCAAAGAAAAATTCTTATTCTTAATAACTAGGGTACAAACATTCTTATTCTTGACTTCATAAAAATAAACACCAAGTCCATATTCTTCCTTCAACTTGCTAGCTAAATACTTAAAATATTCTGAATCAAGACGCTTATTTCCACTAAAAGCAATAACTATTCTCTTTTTATGTTCATAATCTTCAAAACGTGAAATACAACCATCGCCCAATAATGCACCATAAAATTCACAAAAAAACTCATTTAAGATTATATTTACATTAACTAATTTTCTAAACCTGCGAGCATACTCTGCACGATTATATTTGTCTAACATTTTTGCAGAAATATTCCCTCCCTTAACTCCTCCCCAATTATCATCTAATTCTTCTTTATTATTATTCCAATATTCTTTTCTAGGAGAAAGATTAATAAAAATATTAAAGATTTCTTCAGTAAATGTTCGTTCTCCCCTTCTAGTTTGTTTTAAACTTGAATAATTAATTCTCATTCTTTTTGAAAATTCTTTAAGAGACAAATTTTGTAAACTAAGAATTTCATCCACAAATAGTTTAGGATTATTTAATTTAATTCTCATAGACTTAAAAGAAATTAAAGATATTTATATTTTTCTATACCCTTATACTTAGAGCCCAATAACAATACCATAAATTAAAACAATTGCAGCAAATATCCCTACTGCCCAAGCCAAGTAATATAATATTTTAATCATTCTCTTATTCATAATTTATCTAATTAGCCCAATATTATAAACCTATTCTTAAGCCACTAAACTAATTCCAAATATAACCAAAAACCCTAACAATAAGAATAATCCTATTTTCCAAGACTTATGCTCCTTCAATTCAGGCAATAAATTCCCTGCTCCGATATACAAAAATTCTCCTGCAAAAAATGCAAGAATAAATGCCAAATAAACTTGAGGAATAGCAAATGCAGAAGCAACTAAAATTCCCAACACAGGAGCAATAGCCGCCGCAAACAAAAAGCCCTTAGCTTTTGCAGAACTATGCCTATTCTTTAACATTAAAGTAACAGTATTTATTCCATCAGTAAAATCGTGAGAAATTACTGCAATTGCCACAACAAGTCCTAGAGAAACATTAATCTGAAACGCCGAACCTACCGCAAGTCCATCAATAAAACTATGCAAAACTAAACTTCCTGCTCCAATTGGCCCCAAAATATGCCCATGTTCTTCGTCATCATGATGGTGATGAGTCATAAAAAATCTTTCGAGAAACATATATAAGAAAAAAGACAACAAGGTAACTAACAAAACATACTTTACATTTAATCCTATAGACTCAGCAATATCTATACTTTCGGGAATCAAATCCAAAAATGAAACTGAAATCAAACTTCCAGCAGAAAATGCAAAAAAATAAGGCAAAACTCTTTTAAATCTAAGAGCAATAAATCCTCCTAAAAGAGTAAATATAAACGCCACCAAAGCAAACAAGTAGACTATATTCATAAAAAGCAAAACAAAAGTAGATTTAAAAACCTTATTGATTTTGATTCTCAATAAGAAAATGAAAACCACAAGACAAACAAAACAAAAAGAAATAATCTCTAACAATATTGAAAAAATAAACGGATTTTTCACAGCAGAAGATTTACTGAAAAAAACAAGAACACAAGATAAAAGAATAGGAATTGCAACAATATATCGATTTCTAAAAGAGTTAAAAAATAAAAATCAGATTCATTCATATCTTTGTAATCGCAAAACATTATTCTCAAAAGAAAAATCTAGCCACTGCCATTATATTTGTGAAAAAACTGGAAAAATAATACATTTCAATATAAATAACATCGACTTCTTAAAAAATATTAATTTACCAGGTTCAATTAGTAGCTTTCAAATAGAAATTAAAGGAATTTGCAAAGATTGCAAATCAAATTAATATCCTGCTAATAACTCAGTCAGATATCCTGTTCATCACTAATATCTCTCCAGAATAAAATCCTCATTCAAATCGAACATTAGATAATAACGTTAGGAATATTTAACTCATTAACACTATAACGATAAAAATTACTTCTTCATCAATCCATTAGGATTAATATTCCTAACAACAATAAAATAAACCAAAGCTCCGACCCACTGCCCAAGAACAATAACCACCAACCAGATAATCTTTTCAGCATCATTCTTAAAACTTCTCTTAGCACAATCAACAATCATCCAAATCCAAAAAGCCAAAAGCAATATTCCAACTAACAACCATGCTCCAGCAAAAGCTGCTGCAAAAGGCCAAAATAAAAATCCATCCATCATATCCATCACAAATATTCCGTCTATATAAACCTTATCAAAAATAAAATCAAAAGCACGATGTGCCACCCCGACTTAAACCTCAGAAACTTTATGTTTCTGATGGCACTCAAGAATTGAAAATTCTTGATGAGTGGGGGTTTGTAACAGGCACTTGTGCTTTGGATGCCAAGAAAACTCCTAGTTTTCGGGCATAGAGAAATCTAAAGATTTTCTATGCTCACGAACGCCTCGGCTTAAACCTCAAAGACGTTACGTCTTTGATGGCACTCAAGAACTTCGTTCTTGATGAGCCGAGGTTATAACGTTCGTGACATATCATTAACAACATTTATATACTTTTTTCATCAAACATCTATATGACGGAAATAATCATGAAATTAGACGTCCCATCAGAAATGAAGGAAGTATTTGAAGTAGCATTAGCTAAAGCCCTAAAGAAACTAGTTATAGATATAGAATTTTCGATAGCCAATTCAATGTTATCAAAATCAAAAATAACCGATAAACAAGTTGAAGAATTTGCTTCAACCCTTAAAACACGAGCTTCCAAAAAACACTTTTCATAATTAAAATGGAATCTCTTCCAAACTCACTAATTCTTGATGCAAACATTCTTTTCTCATTTTTTAAGTCAGATTCAACAAGAAGACATTTAATTAGAGAATTAGTTAAACAAGAGGTACAATTCTTCTCTCCAGATTTTACTTTTGAAGAAATTTTGTCAGACAAAGACAAAATTAAGAAATTCGCAAATATCGATGAAAATGAATTTACATTTTTATTAAGATTACTTACTAAACAAATAACGTCCATTCATAAAGAAAAATATGCGAGTTTACTGTCCAACGCAAAATCTCTCTCGCCCCATGAAAAAGATATACATTATTTTGCTCTAGCACTCTTCCTTAAAATACCTATCTGGTCAGATGAAAACGCATTTAAAAATCAAGAGTCTATAGAAATTATAACTACTAAGAAACTATTAGAGTTAATATAATTCATCCCCTCTTATAAAATCAAACATAAATAATAACTCCACAATTAAACTTAGCTATAGAAAATTCATACAAATATAACATCAAAAACACGATGCGCCACCTCGGCTTAAAAGCCGAGGTTTGTAACGGGCACTCGTGTTTTGGATGCTCACGAACATCATGCCCTGAAGGGCATGATTTTAAACGTTCGTGACATAACTGTCTATGATTCTATCTATATTTAACTTGCAGAACTAAATAATTGTCCTCTAATAACTGCAGACAAAGAATTATTTAAAATAAAGAACGTAATTCCACTTAAAAATTATATTTAATCCTTAACTCTAGTCTCAACTAACTTACCTAATTTAAGCAAACTCTCTCCCTTAATCACTTTTCTAACAACCTCATTCAACTCCACAATTTTAACTCTAACCTGCTTAGTTGTATCTCTATCTCTAACAGTTACAGATTTATCCTTCAAACTCTCATCATCAACAGTAATACATAAAGGACATCCTATTTCATCCATCCTAGAATATCTCTTTCCTATACTCCCAGATTCATCATATTTAACATTCCAATCTTCTTTCAATTCTCTATAAACTTTCTCCGCCAAAGAAACCACTTCAATTTCCTTAACAATAGGAAACACCGCAGCTTTCACAGGAGCCAAATAAGCAGGCAATTTCAAAATAACATTATCTCTTTTCCTGTCATAGTTATATGCTTTACATATCAAAGCCAATAATATTCTATCCATTCCAAATGTAGGTTCAATAACTCGAGGAATAACATTCTTTCCAGTCTTATCATCATAGACTTCCATCTTCTGTCCAGAAAATTTAGCATGTTGTCCCAAATCATACTGCCCTCTATTTGCATTTCCTGCAACTTCCTTACTTCCAAAAGGATACATATAGTCCATATCAAAAGTTGCAGAAGAGTAATGGGAAAGTTCAGACTTCATATGTTCCCTAACTTTAATATTTTCCAAAAGTCCGAGCTTCTCAAACCACAAAAGTTGCTCAGCTAACCAATAAGCATGCCAATTCCCTAATCTCTTCTCCTTTAACATCTTTCCAATGGAAGTCTTCTTCAATCCGTCCTTCCCCTTGTCTTGAGTTTCTGCATCAAGCAAATTAACTTCCACATCCAAATGTTTTTTCTCAAGCAAACCACATTCATCACTTTCAGGATTAATGAAGAATTCAAATTCCCCTATTGTAAACTCTCTACATCTAAATATAAAATCCCTCGGAGCAATCTCATTTCTAAAACATCTTCCAACTTGAACAATTCCAAATGGCAATTTAACTCTAGATGAATCGTATATCTGTTTAAAATCCAAAAACATTCCTTGAGCAGTCTCTCCCCTCAAATATACGGGCATAGGATTCAAAGCACCCACATTAGTCTTAAACATCAAACTAAATTCTCCCTGTACATCAAATTCTCCTCCACATTCACATTTAACTTTTCCAACTTCAGACTTATCCAACTTAGTTGCCTTCTTGCATTTCTTACAAACAACAGCAACATCAGAAAAAGAACTAACGTGCCCAGAAGCTTCCCAAGTTTTAGGATGAGAAATCACCGAAGCCTCAATTCCAACCATATTATCCTTCTGATGAACAAAAAACTTCCAAAAATCATTCTTCAAATTAGAAAACAACTCGCTTCCCAACGGCCCATAATCCCAAAATCCAGCCATTCCCCTATATATTTCCGAACTCTTAAAAATAAATCCCTTTCTCTTACAAAATCCAGCAATATCCTCTATAGTTAATTCATTTTCCATACTCAATTTCTAATAAAATACTATTTAAAGGTTTCTTCAGAAAACCTTTAAGCCAAGAAAAGCAAAGCTTTTCTGGTCCCAAAAATCTTTTAGATTTTTTAGGGCCACAAAAATCCTAAAAGGATTTTTGATGTTTAAATTCTTCTAAAAAATATTAAAAAAATAAAAAATCTTAAAGTTTTACTTCAATCCGCCCATTCTGCAAACCGTAGTTCCGCATTTTGGACATTTTCCTTTTGCAATTTTAGTGCCTTTAGAAGTCAAAGACTCTTTTGGGTCCTTAATATCTACTTTTGCCTTGCACTTAACGCAGTATCCTTGTGTAGCCATTTTTACCTCCTTGTAATAATTATACTCTTCTGACGAGCATACCCCTTTTAAACCTTAACATTGAAAAGATTAGATTACAAAGTAGTAAAAATAAACCTATTAACCTTAAAAACCAATAATGAGTATATCTCCTATGGAAAATCGAGTAATATTTTCGGGAGGAGAACCTAACAATAAAACAATAGCAAAGAAACAATATGCACTTATAGACCGAAATTACCAAGAAATTCCAACTTTAGACCCTCAGAAAATAGAAGAAAGAGTAAAAGAATATGCTCTAGAATTAGGAACTCTCTGGCAAGACATTTTATGGAAAGACATTCCTGGATGGAGAATTTCTGGAGCCCCAGCAATCTCATTATTAACTCAAGATTATTCCCGCCCCCACACCAACGGAGACATCGCAATCCTTTCAGATCTAGAACGATTCAAAGAAATGGTAGAACGAGCAAAGAAAAATAGGTTATATCTATTCAGAAGAGAAAGAACATTCAAATGGCTTCCATCCCATGACTCTCCAAAACATCACATAATCTATCCCCAAACTCCAGAAGAAGTAATAGACGAAGCAACCAACTATAAAAAACCAAATAGAAATCTCTTTCTCTTAAGAGTGGGAAAAAATGGAGAAATCGTTCTAAATCATCAAGAAAACAATTGGATAAACCTATTTATGCACGAAACCTTTGAACCTGCAGGCCTAAGAAGTCTTGAAGACGGATTAGAATTTGATAGGTATTTCTTCAAAGTAAATATCGCCATTGGAGGAATAAACGTTCCCGTCATGAATCCGAAATATCTCTATGAAAGAAAACTTGCATTAATAGCAAAAGGAAACACCAAACCAAAACATGAATACGATTTAAAATTATTAGAACCTCTCGTGCAACATCATAGACATTAAACTAAATTCCAATAAAAGAAAAGCGCACACCAAAAACCCATGCCAAATAGCATGTCAAGGTGATGTCAGCATTTTCTACTCCAAAACTGGAATAGTTTCTATCTTGTAATATTTTGAAAAAGTTATTATCTCTATCTTTTTAAAAAACGGAAACCTTGCCTTGAAATTTCTTATAAACTCAACTACCTTCTGATTTTTTTTCTATTTCCAAGTCCAATTCAAAATCCCATTCAGAAATTGTATAATTAATATAGATTACATTTCTATGATGTCTGCAAAAAGCATCAATCTCTCTAATAGTTTTAGATTCTCAAATTGACGATTCTTCCAATCATAGAACAAGAGTTGAAACAATCCAAGAATTAAAGCAAAAATCAAACAATGCTCCAATTGTTCTAGTAGGAACAGAAATGAATCATGCAATTAATTCATTGAAAGAAGGAGTAGATGGATTTTTACCAATGCAATGGCTAAGTACATAAAACAGCCCAAATAGTCCCAGACTCGCCCGCAGGCACAGAAAGAGAATATGCCGACTGACTAATTGGCAAGAAAAAACGGCACCTCCCAACGTTAAAGCAAAAAAGGCACCTGCAAAATGCAAAGCCGTTTTTGGGTATTTTTCGCAAGATTTAATAGATAAATAAGGCATCTGAATAAATGGTTTATCTTACTAAAAAAGAAGCAGAAAGAATCATAAAAGAGTTGAAAAATAACGAAAATAAAGAAATAAAAAAAATTGTTGATAAAATAAGCTCTCCAGAAAAGAAGAGAATCTATGTTAAAGATAAAACGAGTATAAGAAATCTATTGCAAAAAGCATTTAAAGAAAAAAGAGAAGCAAAGATAAGATATTACAGTCCACATTCTGACGAACATACAACTAGAGTAATTGATATCTATCAAATTCACATTAATTCAATTGTGGCATATTGTCATCTAAGAGAAGAAGAAAGAACATTTGCTATTGAAAGAATAAGTTCTGCTGCAATCCTAGACAAAAAATATAATATACCTAAGAATTGTAGTCCTGAAAGTATACTTCTAGACAAATAATCTTATTGCAATAAAACTTCTACTTTCGCAACAAAATTTTTTGCGATTTTCTTTATTGAATCTGCTAAATTCTTTGTGATTGTACTAGTTACTTCATATTGAGCAGTTTCTCTGTTTTCTTTTGCTTCTGCTAGTTCTTTTATCTCTTCGTTTGTCAGAGATATATGCTTCATTAAAGCAACATCTTCTGGAGTCAGCAAATTTTTCTTCACATAAAATTCTTCAAGAGCTAAAATTGTGGCAGTATGAGTTTTGCTTTTATAACCCAATTTAGCAAGAAGAGCAAGTGCTGCGCTATACATTCCATAATAACCAATTATTACAACCCAGTCATCAACAGAAAAGTCTTCTTTTAGATTGAGAAACTTCTTTACTTCACTTTCATTGCTTATTCTTGAAGTAATATCTATAAATGAAATATTCTTTTTAGCTTTCTGTAGATATTGAATTGCAAGCTCTTTCATCGACTCGTCTTTTGTCAGACCGTTTATAGTGTTAGATTTATTTTTCATTGTAAGTATAATAATAGAATAGATCATATCCTTTAAATATAATTCCATCCTTAATTAATGAATTCCAGAGTGTAATATTTTCTTGTTTTATTTTAGGAAACTCTTTTTTTGGGATTAATATCGTATGAAAATTTAATCCATATAACCTTTTCATTTCAGCGATAGATAATTCAGATTCTTTTTCATCAGAAGTTACACATAAAAGGTCTACGTCGCTATCTTTATTTTCAGTGCCTTTAGAATAACTGCCAAAGAGAACTATTAAGTCAAATTTATCCTCTTGCAAAGAGTTTATTGCGTTGTATAGAATATTATGTTTTTCTGCAAGTTTTGTTAATTTAGCTATAGAATAAGAGACAAAAGCTTGTTTAACAAAAAGATTTTTTGGTTTTATGGAATAGACTAGAGTTTTTCCAACACTCTTTTCTTCTATGGCTCCTTTCTTAGATAGAGATTTTAAGTAAGTATTATTCCGTTCATAAGATGAGTATTCAGATATTTTCTTTATTTCTTTTATAGTCAGACCTTTGCCTTCTGGGAAAAGGTTTCTAATAAACTCAATTTCCCCTGCAGTAACTGTCATTTTATTATTTTCTGCCATAATATTTACCAATATTCCAGTAATATTACTGATATTTCAGTATATAAATCTTTTGTCTACTCTTAATAAATTGCAAGGGTATAATATGTTATGTACTTAAGTTGGTTAAAATGGTTAGTATACTATATCTAGACATTTTTTATAATCTTATTTAGATTAAACTTGATAAATCGGGGATCAATTACCTGCCCATACTTCTTAATTCCTGCCACTTTCGCGACATCACTCAAAGAAGCCATAGGGAATAGAAGCGCATACCAGGAATCGAACCTGGGTAAATCGGGCTGCAGCCGATTGCATTACCATTGTGCTATATGCGCATGTTGAATATCTATGAGAAATAATTTCATCTCTGCACAGACATAAATATTAGATAAAAACTAGTTATTTAAAACTTTATATTTATAATTTTCTCACCCATTTAGAAATTATCAATTTTAGAATTCAAATGAACTCAATCAAATATCTAATTCAATAATACTTATGCTCATCCTATAAAATATTATCAGCATGTCAAGAACTTTATATTCTTGAACACCTCGAAAACTGAAAGTTTTCTCAGCATTAAAATAATTTAGATCAAATATTAGATAATAACATTCCGAATATATTTAATCACTAATATCGAAAAATCATTTTCTATTTAATCTATTCGTCAATTGTTGAACATATTTTTCAATTTCACTTAAAATCAAAAACAAACCATAGGTATCTCCCTCATTCGCATCTTTAACTCCCCAAATTTCAACTTTTTCAGGAGGAAACATACTCAAAGATAAATTATCAGAAACCACAATAATTTTATTAGCCCACTCAATCATTTGTTTATTAATCAAAATTGACTTCTCATCTGCAACTTTCAATCCTCTTTGTTTCAAAACATCAATAACCTCCTTAGAAACAAATGGACGAATAGGGTCCAACATCAATCCAGCACTCTTAATGTCCACTTCCTTATTTTTAATATAATTTCTCATCAGAGATTCTGCAAGTTTACTTCTTAATCGATTAAACTTACAAACAAATAAAATATTATACATGACTAACTCCTAAAGAAACTAAACCTCTTCCAAAGGTTTCTTTAAATCTTCCAGATTCATCAGTATAAACTGAATAATTTTCACCTGAATCTCTAAAAGTCCGAAAATAATAAAATCTAACTTTTTCTCCACCATCACAAATAACTCTAAAATAAAAAAGGTTCATTTGATGAACTTCATTCCATAAATTATCTAATACTGAATTATTCATTTTCTTTCCTCCAAGCTTTCTTAACAGCCTCAGCCACAGCTTTAACGACTCCTTTATCTAAAGCAGGAGGAAGAATATTATCTTTACTTAAATTAACAACTTGCCCAGCCAATGCTTCCGCGGCAGCCAATTTCATTTCAGTAGTAATTCTTGTTGCTCTACAATCCAATGCTCCTCTAAAAACTCCTGGAAATATCAAAGAATTATTTACCTGGTTAGGAAAATCACTCCTTCCAGTTGCCACAATTTTAGCTCCGCCTTTTAATGCAACATCCGGCATTATCTCCGGGGCAGGATTAGCCAGAGCAAAAACAATTGCATCCTTGTTCATACTTCTTACCATTTCCTCATTTAACAAATTACCTTTGCTTACTCCTATAAAGATATCCTTTCCTCCCAAAATACTTTTCAAATCTCCATCAAGTCCATTCCCAGTTAACTTAACAATTTCTTTCTTTTCTTCATTCAAATCATTTCGATTAGAAGAAATAGCACCTTTACTATCTAACATGATAATATGCCTAAAACCATATCTTAAAAGCAATTTCATTATTGCAGTTCCGGCAGCCCCAGCACCATTTATTACAATATGAACTTCTTCCTTTTTCTTTCCCACAACTCTCAAAGCATTAATCATTCCTCCCAATACAACCATCGCAGTTCCATGCTGATCATCGTGCATCACAGGAATCCCCAAATCTTGCAAAGCATTTTCAATCTCAAAACATTCTGGTGCTCTATAATCTTCTAAATTAATTCCTCCAAATACCGGAGCAATATTTCTAATTGTTCTAATATTTTCTTGCACATCTTTAGAATTTATACAAATTGGAAACGCATCAATTCCAGCCAATTCCTTAAATAATATAGCTTTTCCTTCCATTACTGGAATTGCCCCATATGCTCCAATATCTCCCAAACCTAAAACTGCCGTCCCATTAGAAATAACAGCAACCATATTCCCCTTATTAGTATATTTATATGCCTCTTCTTTATTCAAACCGATTCTTCTTGAAGGTTCAGCAACCCCGGGAGTATAAGCTAAACTTAAATCTTTTTTATTATTCAAAGGCACTTTAGAATAAGTTCCCAATTTCCCTCTAAATTTTTCATGCATCTCTAAACTTTCTTCATAAATATCCATAATTCTGTATCGAACATCCGATTTTAAACATTATGATACTAGAAGGATACTAATAACCCATTCATGCCTTCCGAGACTACTCTATACCCATATTTTATTAATAATACTATTCCTATAAAATATCTTCAGCGCAATAAAAGATGCTAAATCGAACATTATTTAATAACTTGCCTTCGGCATTAAACAACTCCTAATTTCTCCATTAAAAATTGTTTTCAAACTTCAAACTGAGAAAACTCTTTCGTATTTTTCGAGGTGCTCAAGATTTAGAAAATCTTGACATCCTGTTAATTAAAATGAAAACGCTCCCAACAGGATTTGAACCTGCGACCTGTTGGTTTCATCGAGTTTATTCCTAGAAGCCAACTGCTCTATCCAGGCTGAGCTATGAGAGCAACCTGTATTGAAATCATCAAAAAACACTATATAAATTTAAGGATTTGTAAAAGAAAATGGATTTAGCTCACCTGACAACATTTTCTTTCTTTGCTCAAAATTAGTTTGAGCTGGACACATTCCAAATTGTTTCCATAGTTCATACCTACTAGTTTTAGAAGTATTATGAAATCCTATTTTTTTAATCCACGTTTCAACCGCTTTTATTCCCCTAACTGAAATAGTATATACTCTATGCTCTCCTTCTCTATTACTTTTATATTCATGAGTGGTATGATTTATTTCCAGTTTTTTTAACATTAAAGAAATATCTCTAATTATATCAAAAGATATAACTCCCATAGTAATTCTTGGATAAGTCGGAAACTGTTTCTTAAATTCTGAATATTTGCCCTTACGTTTCATAAAAGAAAGACACCCATCACAATCAGAAAAACCTCTAATAAATGCTGCAAAGATATTCAAATCTCTACTATTTAAAATAATTTTGGGTACACTTACATTAAGAGTTTTATTTCTAGTAAATCCGATATCTTTCATGTAATTAACTGAATTTATATTACATAAATAAAAACCATAAACTCCATTACTTTTCTTTTCGTGAGCAATTACTTTTCTTTTAAAAACCTTAGAGAATAGAGGACATACAATAGTATCATAATATTCCTTATCCTCAAAGATATTTCCCCACATGCATAAATATTTTTCTTGTAAACAACCATCTGCAGCAAACATTCCTAATACTTCAGCAACCTCCTCATTTAACTCCATAAAACTTAATATTACCTATAAATATATATTTTTCTAATAACTCAAAAACTCTATATTTGCATTACTCATCTTTTCATGAAAATCAAGTTCTTCCTTCAACTCTCTTCCAGTATAAAAAACACCTTCCAAAGCCGTCCAAGCAGTAAACCATCCAGCCGGCTCAAGTAAGATTTGTAAAAATTTAATCCAAAATGCAGCATTCTCAATAGAATATAAAAGACTAGAAGTAAAAATAAAACCTACTCCCAACAAAGCCATGCCATATCCTCTTAACTTCAACTTTTTCATTTCATGAACTGAAAGAATATAATGCCTTTTGAAATGCTCCCGAAGTCTTCTTTTTATTACAATCTCATCCTCCCAATTTCTTCTTGCTCGAGGCATAATAAAAGTAATCTGTAATTCTCCAGAAGGCAATTCTTTAGTTGCCCTTTTCATCTCATTCAACAAATCCTGAGAGAATGTCCTCTGAATATAAGTTCGAGGGTCAAAACTAGAAAATATATCTCCATAACTCGCTAAGTTTAAACTAACACTAGACATATCCAATAACTTTTTAGAAACTTTATCTGAAATTACTTCAGCTTCTTTTTCCCCTTTTTTTTCATCACCCATAATAAATAATAAAATCCATTATTTATAAGTCTATCTTAACTTAATACTTCCATTCTCGTGTATCTGCCTAGAAAGTTCAACAATCTGCTTTTTAGTATGATATTTCCTAACAAAAAATAGTAAGATACTCAATGCTCCAATAAACCCTACTAAAACTAAAACTATATATCCTTTTCCAGAAAATTCCCCCTCAGAATTAGACACAGCATTTCCAGTTAATTTATATCTTTGAACTGGAATAGAAGCATAATCTCGTTCTCCACTATCAGCATCAAAAACTTCTACTCCCAATGCTGCACTCAAATCATAATACTCCCTAATACTAAATGAAAACCTATAATGCCTAGCACCTTTTGCAGTTAAAATTATCTCTTTACTCCCGGTTACAAAACTTTCACCATTTGCATTAAACAACTCATAATTAACTTCCAATTCCCTTTCTCCCAATTTATCATTATTCAAATCAAAGCTGAAATCTAAAGAATCTCCCAAAGATTCCACTTTCAAATTTTCAATTTTGAAACTATTTTGAACAAAATTTCCATTACTCTCACTTACTGCATTTCCAGTAATTCCTTGTAAATACTGAAATATTCCTATCAAAATTAATCCTAACAAAAACAAGCCAATTAACTCAAAATGCTTCCTCTTCATATACCAAAAAGAAGCCCATTTCTTATAAATCTTCCCTAAAACTCAAGTTGCTACCATTCAAGCAACCCAATACAAAATCCACTTCAATAATGCTTATTACTAATCCCAAAACATGTCTTCAGCAGATAAATCATCTTCAAATCGAACATTAGATAATAATTTTCCAATTATATTCAAACCTATATGTTATATACTAAAATTTATATCCGGCAGATTTATCCATTTTTATTTACCCTGACATTTAGAGGAAACTATATAAATGAAAATAACCTTTCCAGAATATGAAATACATAGACCTAACTTTTCTAGGCACAGGAAATGCAGTTCCAACCGAGTTGCGTAACCATTCTGCAATTCTTCTAAATTTCGAAGGAGAACATTTTCTATTTGATTGCGGAGAAGGCACCCAAAGACAATTTAGAAAAGCAAAAACAAGCATTCATAAAATTTCTTCAATTTTTATAACTCACTGGCATGGAGACCATATCTTAGGAATTCCTGCCCTTCTTCAAACTCTTGCAATGACCGATTATAAAAAAACACTAGAAATCTATGGTCCAAGAGGAACAAAAAGAAACATGGATGAAATTCTAAATCTTATTAAAGGAACAGAAATCTCTTTGAAAGTTCATGAAATCTCTTCAGGAAAAATAATTGAAAACAAAAAGTACCTAATAGAAGCAATTGAATTAGAACACGGAACTCCTGCCCTTGCCTATTCATTCAAAGTCAAAGATCAAATAAGGCTGAACAAAGCTAAACTCAAGAAATTCAAAATTCCAAACTCTCCTTTAATAGGTAAACTCCAACAAGGTGAAGACATTATTTTTAATGGTAAAAAAATAAAAGCTTCTCAATTAACCTATAAAGAACCTGGAAAAAAAGTCTCAATAGTCCTAGACACAAAATTCTGTACGAATGCAATCAAAATCTCTGAAAATTCAGACTTAGCAATTGTAGAATCCTCATTCTCAGAACAAGAAAAAGACAAAGCGGGAGAAAGAATGCACCTAACCGCAACTCAAGCAGCAACAATTGCAAAGAAAGCAAAAGCAAAAAAACTCGCCCTCACCCACATTTCAGAAAGATATGAACACAACATTTCAATAATAGAAAAAGAAGCAAAAAAAGTCTTCAAAAATGTATTTGTAGCTAAAGACCTTCAAACTCTAAAAGTATAATTACATTCCACAATACAAATCCTTTAAATGTCTAAAAATCTCTAAAATCATGGAAGAAAAGCAATTATACCTAGCATTAACAAATATTCTCCAATCCACAAAAAAAGAAATAATAAACTGGCGTTTAGAAGGTTCAGCTAATCTATTTGTTCAAGGAATTCCAATAGTTCCTGCAGACTTAGACATTACTACAAATAAAGACGGACTTATGAAATTTGAAAAAGCCCTCCAAAGATATTCTCCCAAAAAAGTATTCAATGAAAAGATAAAATGTGACACACTCAAATGCAAAATAGCAGAAGTAGAAGTAGAAATCATTGCAAGAGACGAACAAGACCAATTAATGATGTTAGATAAAGTCCGTCCAATCCTCTGGAGCAGATTAGCCCTTCCTTGCCTTCCACTAGAACATGCAAAAACATTCTATTCTCTAATTCAACGCCCAGAAAAAGTAGAACTTATAGATAATTTTCTAAATCAAAGATAAAATTAAGGACTATTTATTCTTTATAAAAAATGCAAATATTAAACTTATCAAAAGAACAATTCCAAAATCAGGCAATATGAAAGTCACAACCATTATTATTCCCCATTCGGATAAAAGAAAAGGAACACTCAAGATTAATAGTAATCCTAGAAAGACTAAATTAGATAATATCCAAATTTTATACTTTCTACCTTCCTTCATTTTATTAATCGTATAAACTAAAAAAGAGACCCCATTAATAATCAACAAAATAAGAAAGATTATCATTCCGTATCTTTCAGTAAAATAATTATCAAACATAGAAATGACTATTAACAAAAGAGCTAAGAAAAAACTTAAGAAAAAAACTCCAATAGAGATGGATTTATTTGAATTATTCATTTCCAATTAAATATTGAGAAGTATATAAAGATTAACAATTTAATAGAGTTCTCACTAAATCATTAATCGCAGAATCGTCTGCCGGGTTAAACGCAAAATAAAACCCTAATTATTTGCCCAATGAAGTTGAAGCTGGAGATATGAATATTATAGTGTCCCCTCTTAAGAAGGTCAAGCCATAATTTCGTTTAGTTTCTCCATTTACAAGTTCCTTTGTGTTCTCCATAACAACGTTGATATGGATATCAAACGCCATTAAGGTTCCGACAAATTGCTTGTCGCCCTTCAATTGAACTAAGACTTCCTTTCCCTTTGACGCATTCAAAAGGTCTAGAGGTCTTTCAATTTTTGTAGCCATAATCTCATTTCAAACTTAGCATATATAAAGATATCTACAACCAGATACTGTAACCTTATCGTCATCTCCTCGTTTTTGCCAAGAATCTAATAAGGTT
>JBBSYD010000028.1:0-6044 GCA_038045425.1 Nanobdellota archaeon
AATTTAGGGATAAATCTCAAACATATTCCCTAAATTTTTGCGGAGTTAAGGTATTTAAACTTTTCTTTACAAAAAAGTTTAATCTTGAGAAATTGAGCAACAAAAAAATCAATTTCTCATTGTTTAAATATTTCTAAAATGCTGGCTATACTAACTATCCTAACAGAAAGAGATATAAACAACATTAAATTTAAAATAAAATGAAAAAAGAGATTAAATATTTTATTCCGATAATTTTAATTTTGTCAATAATGATTCTCCCTCTTGCATCGGCAAAATATGAAATTACTGAGCCAGAATGGTTTGCAAAAGTCGCTTCAAAATTACACTGGGGAACAACCTGGCAACAACTAATAGTCTCTCTAGCAATTATAGCAATAATTACCGTACTAATATATCACACCTTTTCATTTATGAACTACGGAGGAAAATATCTCCGAATATTAATAGGACTAATAATAAGTCAATTATTGATGCTTTTCGACCTTGAAAGAAAACTCGCCCAAGGGTATTTGGAATTAGCTGGAGGAATATTATTCCTTGCAATAATTTATGGAATAATAACTGCATTCGTATTGTTTATTATACTAAATATTTCGAAAAAGAAAATACTAAGAAATAAAATAGAAGATGAAAATGAAAGAATAAAAGCAATGCAAAAAGCAGGAATAAATCCGATATTAAGATAAATGTAGTTCCTCATTCTAAACAACAATTAAAAACAAAATTTATATACTCCCTAAACGAAGAATAATGATAATGATTAAAAGAGTGAAAGGAGGTATGTAAAATATGGTAAATCTTAATTTTAATACACCGAGAAAAACTTCTTGGGGAATGATTCTTGGAGTTGCAATTATTATGCTAATAATAACAGGATTCTCGTTTGTAGTAAAGGATAACCCAAATATTAATAAATCAATTCCTATTCTAGAGGAAAAGCTAACTGCAGGTACATGGTATGCAAATACATTTAGCTTTTTAGGATTTGGAGATACTTGGGCATATGTTATTTCTAGTATCGCATTAATCTTAATATTGGGATTTGGATTCTTCGATATACTTTATTCATTTGGCCTATTTGGACAAAGATGGATAAACGAAGTAATTGCAATATGTTTAGCAATAATTTTTGCAGTTAGCGGATTGGCTACTAAATTGGCATTATTCTTATTCACATTAGTTGGAGGAATAGGAGTTGCAGCAGTAGCAATAGGAATTATTGTTCCATTTCTAGTATTTATTGAAATAAATCTAGTATATAGAAAATTAATGCACGGAACAATGGTTAAAGAAAAAGCTCAAGACGTCGTGGATGGAGCAGTAGCAGTTTCTAGTGCAATAGAAGCATTAGGAAAAACTTCAGGAGCATTTAGAAAAGGATATAAGCAAGCTGAAAAAGAAGCAGACAGTCCTTAATCCCTAAAAAATTTTTTATTTTTTTATTTTACATTTTTGCCCTCAAGGCATTTGAGGAGAGGGCAAATTTTCTTTTTATTAATTTACACAAAGTCATCGACTGAAAGATTTATAACTTATTACTAACTTAACCAATTAGAAAGAAGATGAAAAAGAGCAAACAAAATCAAAAAAAAGAGGCAAAAAACAAACAACTCGTCTATCTAGCCCTACTCTCAGCATTATTAATAGTTCTAGCTTCAGGAATAATTGCATTCACCAAACCCCTATCTTCAGAAACCTATTCCTCTCCAGACACTCCAATCAATGAACTTCAACTAAGCCCTACAACTGCAGAAAATCAAATAGTAACAGATACCCTCGGCTTTGACCCAACAAATCCAGCAGGAAAAATAGAAGACATAAGAAATAAATATCTAGCAAGAGAATGGAATAAAATTATCTCCAATACTTCAGTAATTGGCCCAATTCATAAATACTTTTTAGCTCATCCTCTTCCATTTAAAATTATTTTCAATACTCCCTACACATTCACCCCAACATTTTTACTAATCGTATTCCTCTGGATATATTTTGGCTTTTTAACAAAAGATATAATGTCCTTCACCGCCTATGACAAAAACGTCGGACTAATTGTAGGCCTTCTCGCTCCATTCTTTTTTGCGCACATCGGACTTCTAAATATAGTCTCAACATTCTTTGTTAATCTAGTTATATCTAAAGACAAATGGTGGGTAAGATGGATAATAGGACTTCTTGTCGCTGGAGCACTATTCGTATTCTTCAAATTCGAAGGAGGTATATCTAAACTAGTTCAAGGAATAAACGCCGGAGCTGAGAAAGAAAAATTAGAATCAAAAATAGAAAAATCTGATCAATTTGTAAACGAATTTACCAAAGGAACTAAAATAGTAAAATAATAACATCAACCTCCTGTCTAACAAGTTAATGCCCCGCATAACAATACTCCACAATTTCCATTTCAATAATAATTAACTTCCCAATTAAAGTATTATCAGCACTCTAAACCATGTCAAGAACTCAGGGTTAAAACCCTGAGAGTGTCCTGAGTTCTTGAGCACCTCGAAAATGCCTTTGCTATCTCCGAGCTAAAGCCACAGAGGTTGCGCAAAGAGCATTTTCTCAGTCTCAAAGTCAAACATCAGATAATAATTTTCAAACATATTTAACTAGTTCTTACTTTAAATATTAATAATTAATATTACTTATCCCCAAAAAATATCTTCAGCAAATTAATTCATCCAAATTCAAACACTAGATAATTCTCGCTGAATTATTAAAAAATATAAATTAAATATTCAAACCTTCATCAACAAACTCTTTCCCTGCCTTAGCTAACGATTCATTAGATTTTTTAGATAACTCTGAATTAACTCCTGCCTCAAAACCCTCTGCCTTTGCTTCCGCAGCATCTTTAGCATATTTAAGTGGCTTAACAAACCTAATAAAGAATCCAAACAACACAAACACAACAACCATCATCAAAATCATAGTTAACAAAACCATTCCTACTTTTCCATTCACAAACTTAAACAAACCCATAATCAATTTTGTGTACATTCCAGTAACAGAAGAAATCACAACTAAACAAATAGAAATAACAAAATTCGTACCTTCTGAAAATGCACTAAAATCAAGTATTCCTTTAATCAAAAATACCATAATTATAGCATAACTTAACATCAAAATAATATTAGAAAGAGTAACATTTTGATTATCCTTAAATCCAAATGCAACCCTAGAAATCTTCTCAGCCCAATCAGGCAAATCAGGATCCTTATTCAATACTACTTTAACTCCAGAAGTTAAGTTGGAATAAGTGCTCTTATTAGTCAATTCTCCCTTCAATCCTTTCAAATCCTCTCCCAAATTAGCATCACCAATTCTCGGGGCAGTACTATTATTTACCTGCGCACTAACAATACCCATCAAAAATATAAAACAAAACGCAAAAGCAAACACAATCAATCCCTTTTTCATAACATCTGAATACAATAAGCATTTAAATTCCTTTCTAAGAAACATAAAAAAGAACATAACTACAAGAAGGTATAAAGTATACCATTAAAGGGTATAAAATATACCAAGAAAAGATTTAAAAGGTATAAAGTATACCCCAAGCTATGACTTCAATAAATGAACACAAAAAGAAAATAAACGAACATCTTGAAAGTATTAATGACGCAATAAATCAAGGAATAGAAAAGAAGCCCATAAGCATTGGATTTAACTGCTCAGCTTGTGCTCTTCAGTTATTAGAATTATATTTACATATCACCAACAAAATAGATATAGGCAAAATAATAAAACATGATTGGTTTAAAAAACCTCACGAAAATCAAAAAAAAGAACCTCTAATTGACAGAAAACTTAAAGTAGAATTCCCAAAAAAAGAATTGATATATTCTTTAATCTATGAATTAGAAGAAAATAGAAATATTCTATTATACGGAAAATCCACAAAAGAACAAATAGAAAAAACTCTAAAAATATTTAATACATTAAAAAAAGAATTGGAGGAATTAACAAATGGAGAATCTTAATTCTGAGCTAGTATCTTTAGCCAGTGCATTTGTATCTTTTATAATTCCAAAAATTAAAGTTGAAGAAATAATCTTATTTGGTTCTGTAGCAAGAGATGAAGCAGATAAAAATAGCGATGTAGACATATTCATAGATGTCAAAGAAAATGAAAAAGAAGTTGAGAAAATAATAAAAAAAGAACTACTGAAATTCTACAAAAGTCAAATATATGACAAATGGAGAATAAAAGAGATAAATAATGAACTGAGTGTAAAGGTAGGAGATATTAACAATTGGGAATTGAAAGAGATAATTAAGCAAGAAGGGATTATTCTTTATGGAAAAAATAAAAGCAATGACAATTTAATCGATTATACTTATTTTAACTTAAAACCCATAAAAAACATAGCAAAAAGAAATAAAACCATCCGGTTTTTATATGGACGAAAAGAAAAAAACAAAGAAACTAAAGGAATTATTGAAAAAATAGGTAAAAAATTAAATGCTCTTTCATTTATCGTTCTCACCAATCAATCACGAGAAATAATAGATATTTTAAGAAAAGAAAAAGTTGAATTCAGCTTCTTTAATATAAAATCAAATAAAGAATTATTGAATAAATAAAACATTTAAAAAGAACAATTTACTTTTGTGCCTAAGAGGCAAGATGAAATTTCTAATCATAGGATACGGTGCAGTAGGCTCAGTTCTTGTAAAACTGCTATTAAAAGAAAAAGAAGTTAAAGAAATTATTTGCCTAGATAGAAAATTCTTTGAAAAACTCGACGATAAAAGAGTAAAGATGCAAATCTTTGATTTAAAAGAAAAAGAAAAACTTATACAATTACTAATTAAAGAAAATCCTAATGCCATAATTAATGCTTCGGTCCCCCATTTCAATAAACATATTATGGAATGTTGCGTAAATGCTGGAACGCATTATATGGATATGGCTTCATTCTGGGATTTAGACCCTAATCCAAACGCTAAAGTCCCATATAAAATGGAACAGCTAGACCATCATGACGAATTCAAGAAAAAAGGATTTCTTGGACTTATCGAAGCAGGAGTTGCTCCAGGGCTGGATAATTTATTTGTAGCAGAAGCAGCATCCCAATTAGATGAAGTAGATTATATTAAAATAAGAATGGTTGAAGATACTGGAAGTAAAGAAATATTTTTCTCTTGGAATAAAGATTGGTTATTAGATGAAATAGGTTCAAAACCAATTATCTATGAGAATGGAAAGTTCAGCTTTGTTCCTAATTTCGGTGCTGAAGAAGAATATGAATTTCCTGCCCCCATAGGGAAAAAGAAAACATATTATTTCTGTCAAGATGAAGTAGGCTCAATTCCATTATATATCAAAACAAAGAAATTAGATGTTAAAATACACGATAATAATATAGAAGTCTCAAAACTTCTTCTTAGCTTAGGATTTGTATCTGATAAAAAAATAAATGTGGATGGAGTAGAAGTCTCTCCAATAAGAGTCTTATCTAAATTACTTCCCGACCCAATCCCTGGAGAAGAAAAGAAATTCCCCGAATCTATTTTTGCATTTGCAGTAGAAGCAATAGGAAAGAAAAATAAAAAAAGAAGAGCTATAAAATATTCAGTAGTATTTCCCAGACAAAAAGAGATAGGAAAAATGGGAATCGGAGCAAACTTTATTTCATATCCTACTGCATTATCTGCGGCACTTTTTGCAATGATTATCTATAAAATCCAAGAAACTGGAGTTCATTCACCTGAAGTTATTAACAAAGAACTAAGAACAAAAATAATTTCTCAACTTCCAAAATATAAAGTTAAAGTTTACAAGAAAGTTTATACTCCTAAAAAGTAAAAAGAGGAGAATTTAAATAAAATCATCACAAAGAGAATCTATGAAAGTACCAATGCAAGATCCTTCTGGAAGACCTTATGAATTAGAATTAGAAGAAAATCCTGAATTAACAAAAAAACTAAATTTTTTATATGCTACAATAGAATGGCTAAATCACTTTGGAAAAATAAAACCTGAAGAGAAGTTTGAATAATTCAATTTAAAATAAAAAATTATCAAACAAAATTTCAAA